>NZ_JBVJNS010000003.1:0-214384 GCF_055583565.1 Corynebacterium sp. NPDC104732 | reverse complement strand
AACCCAAACAATATTCGACACAGCGATGACCTAACAGCCACTACTACCTACCCCCCATTTACCCTCAATGATTCACAACTAGTTGACAACGATCGAAATTCTGCATCTGGGCCTCAAAAATGGCCGTTTCCCGACCGAAAATGTGGAATTTTACGTGTCTTCTCCAGAAAACCTTTTGCTCTACTTGTCTCCCGAGCACGATGCCGCGATCCGGCAGCTTTTTGACCAGCTAGCGGAGCGCGGTTTCCCGAGGCAGCAGCAAACCCCGCACATTACGCTCACGTTTTCTCCCGCGATGTCGCCGCGCGTGGTGGAGCGCGCCGCCGAACTGCTACCCGGGTTGGTTCCGGCTGAGTTTCGGAGGGTCGGCACCGTTGTCTTTGGCACTAAGTCCAAGCAAACCGTGGCGTTGCTGCTGGAAACCACCGATGAGCTGGAGCGCGCCGCCCGGGAACTCAGCGCTTTGAACCCGGATGGCCGCGGTGATCGCTGGACCCCGCACCTCACGGTTGGACTGCGGCTTCCTCGTGCGATCGTGCCCGACTACGTGGCAGCACTCGACGAGCTGCGACCTCCCACCCAATTGCTCGCTGTTCGGGCCGGGTATTGGCGCCCGGTGCAGCAGGAGCTGACTACACTAGCTCCATGCCCGAAGGCCACGTAATCCACCGACTCGCCCGCGACCTCACCGAGAAATTCGCAGGCCAGCGCGTTCGTGTTTCGTCGCCGCAGGGTCGGTTCGCTGCCTCCGCCGCGCTTATCGACACCCACGTCCTCACCCACGCAGACGCCTACGGCAAACAGTTGTTTGTTCATTTCGCTGGGCCTCATGTGGTGAGCATCCATCTTGGTTTGATCGGCAAGTTGAGGATCCAGCCCTTGGCGGACCCCGGCCCCACGGTGCGACTGCGCATTGCCAACTCGAATACCGCGGCTGATCTGATTGGACCGCAGTGGTGCCGTCTGATCACAGAGTCCGAGATGGCGACTGCCGTGGCGAAGCTCGGCGCCGATCCATTGCGCGCAGATGCGGATCCCGAGTGGCTGTGGTCTCGTGTGAGCCGCTCCGGCCGCACGATCGCTTCGTTGCTCATGGACCAGAAGTTGTTTGCCGGCGTGGGCAATATCTACCGGGCTGAGCCGTTGTTTCGCTTGGGGTTAAGCCCGTTTACTCCGGGGCGGGAACTGGATCGGGGCCAATTCGATGCGCTGTGGCGCGACCTCGTGACGCTCATGAAGGCTGGGGTAACAGCTGGCAGGATCGATACGGTTCGGCCCGAGCACACCCCGGAGGCGATGGGGCGCGAGCCTCGTAAGGACGACCACGGCGGGGAGGTTTATGTCTACCGCCGGGCGGGCCTGCCCTGCCATGTGTGCGGGACTCCGATTAGCCACCAGGTGTTAGAGGGCCGGAACTTGTTCTGGTGTCCCGCCTGCCAGTGCTAGGACATGTACACGCCTTAAACATTTCCCCGAAACGTGTCGATTTTTAGGCTCCAAATGTACATATTACCTTTTATTGGGTCAATACCTCGAGCACAGCCAGGTTCTTAAAGATTTTTTCTCGACCGATCGTTTGTTCACTCAGCACACCGTTCTCAGCCAGCAGAGCAAGCCACTTCGAGGCGGTTTGGCGCTGGGCTATATCAGCTTCCGTAACGTCGCCAATACGCACATATGGGTTCTTCACCAGGACTTCAGCCAACTCTTTTGCCGGTTGTATCCCGAGGTCACGAATCCGATCAGCTAGCTGCTCCTGGACTTTGGTTACCGCTTCAATGAGACGTATTGCTTCTTGCGCAGCACGTTCCACAGCCCTAACCATGAACAGGATCCACTCTTCCCAGGCCCCTTCTACCGTGACGGCCCTCAACAATCGGTAGTACTCAGACTTGTGGGCAACGATCTGTCCGGAAAGATATAGCACGGGGAGAGCTAGCATTTCTTCCTGTACCAACAGCGCCACATTCAGAATTCGCCCTGTGCGACCATTGCCATCATAAAAAGGGTGAATGGCTTCAAATTGGTAGTGAGTCAATGCCATGAGCACCAGCGGATTCAGGCCATGGTCACTGTAGATGAATCGCTCCCAGGCAGACAGGTGTCGCTCAATGACCTCTCTCCCTTCCGGAGGGGTGTATGCCCTCTGTTGAGTAGATGGGTCTCCAATGTAGGTGCCGGGAGTTGATCGCACCTCATTCCGCCCGTCTTGCAACACCCCGCACACCTCTTTAGCTAACTTTTCCGAGACCGGAAGTGTCCCCAGTCCGGAAACCGCAAAATGGAGCGCATCGTTATAGCGGAGTGCCTCCTTTGTGGCAGGTGTTGGCGTGGCATCTGCGCGCCAAGCTGCTCGGAACAGCTCATCGTTTGTGGTGACGATGTTTTCAATTTCGGTGGAAGCCTGCGCCTCCCGAAGCGGGATAGTCGACGTAATGATCGCAGGATTTGGAATCAGCCGACATGCCATATTGAGCGCGGATATGGCAGATTGCGCGTCGATGACGGCCTTGAGCACCCTCACTGTTTCCACAACGTCTGAAGGGGGCAACGGAGGGAGATCGTTATAGGGCACTTCGGGATTGAAATTGCTCATGTACACACCTTAAACATTTCCCCGAAACGTGTCGATTTTTAGGCTCCAAATGTACATATTACCTTTAGGGGGTCTCCTGAACTGGGGTTTCTCCAACCTCCGGGGCCACGGGTTCTGTCGCTACCGGTTCTGACGTAGCTTCCGGCGTCGCCGGGACGGTCGGCTCAACGGTGGGCTCAAAGGTTTCCTCAGGCGTCGGAATGTAGGTTTGTGGCACTTCCGAGTACACGGGAGGCGCTGGTGCCGGCGCGGGAGCCTCGGGTGTCTGCGTCACTACGGGGTCGGGAGCTAGCCATCCGGCTTGGCCTCCTTGCTGCCCGTCAGAAAGTGTCATCGATCCCAACATTCCGACGATGAGCAGGCCGATCATCAGCAGCGTCGTAGAGGGGCGCACTCGCCCACCGAGCGAAAGGATTCCGGAGACTTTCCGTGGTTTCTCCGGCGCATCGGAGCGTTCCACAATTTCCTTCATCACCTGTTCGCGTGGCACGTCAGCGTTTTCTGCGGCGTTGGCGAGCGCTTCGAGCTCCCCGGTATCCGTTGCCTTAGGCGGGGCCGGTTTGATGGCCGCTGCTGGGATGGGACGAAACTCTTCCGTATCAAGCAGGTGCCGGAGGGAATTGTTGACGTCGTCGTCAAGCAGCGTCGTTTCGCTGGCGCGCTTGCCGTAGTCCTCCCACCATTCGTCCAGCACGGCGGCGCGGACGGCACGTTCGACGAGCCACTGTTTGCCCGGCGCGACGTCGATCATGAGGCGCATCGTGGCCGTCCATGGCAGACCCATGGCGGTCGGTGGGGTGACGGCGGTGGCGGGGTGGAAGGTGATTTCGCTGCGGATATGCTCGCTTATCGACGGCTCAAGCAGCGCATCTTCTGCCGCCGCCAGCGATCGCGCGTTGATTTCATCCATTGAGCTACCGGCCGTGATCGGCACTGGAATGTTGACCACGGCGCGGGCCCAGCGTGCCGAAGAGTTGACGCACATGCGGGCTTCGCCGTTGGGGACGGTGATTTCGTCGCCATTGATGGTGCGGATCGTGGTGGCGCGCAGCGTCATGTCCACGACGTCGCCTTCGACGGTGGCTGCCGTTCCGTAGAACTTCACCCAGTCGCCGATACCGTATTGCTTTTCCGTGATGATGAAGAAACCACCCAGGAGGTCGCCAATGATTTTCTGCGAACCAAAACCAACCGCGGCGGAAACGACAGTCGCGGGGATGGCAGCTGCAGCCAGGTTGATCCCGAGGTTCCGCATTCCGAAAATAATCAGGAACGTGTAGGCGATGGCTTCAGCGATGTAGACCATCGCACCTACCAGGGCTTTTCGCCCCTTTGCAGCTTCGCTGCCTTCGTCAACGGCTTTGCCTGCTCCGGCGATGACGCGACGTCCGACTCGGGGGATGAGGAAGCCGATGATCACCAGCATGGCAAGGAAAATGCCATGGGCAACAATCCACTGTTTGATTTCTTCGAGTATTAACTCCACTGGCATAGGCACCAGAGTAATAGCGTTGGGCGTTTTGGTTCGGTGCCGTTGTTACTTCAGCACAGGTGCGGCAGGGTTATTGCAAAAATATTTATCTTATGTAAGATGACCAGTGCTTTGTTAGATGAGATTCCTCAGCGGACACAGGCCACTGATCCGAAAGCATCGAGAGATGCCGCAGGGTTAGGACAGATTTCCTCGGATTAAGGGGTAATCCAAAGTGGTTTCTGCCCAAACTATGGGACAGATACGCCGTTGAGAGTCAAACTCCTTACGTGGAAGCTCACACTCACCTGGAACCTTGTTCCCACTGTGGGTGTGGAAAGGTACAACATGACTCTGCTCAATCTCGGGCATCTGACTGCCCATTTAAGCCTTGCCTTCGTGCTTGGGATCTTGATCGGATCTGAACGTGAATTGCGGGCACGGGCCGCCGGCCTGCGCACCACCACTTTGATTTCTCTAGGTTCGGCCCTTTTTACGGTGCTCGGTGCTGAGGCGTTCGGTGGTGGCGATCCAACCCGGGTGACCGCACAGATTGTCTCCGGCATCGGTTTCTTGGGTGGCGGCGTGATCATCAAACATGGGGCTTCTATCAGTGGGCTTAATACCGCTGCCACCATGTGGTCCTCAGCAGCCATTGGGGCACTATGCGGAACAGGTTTGTGGGAAATCGCCCTCATCGGCTCGATCCTCATCGTGTTGGCTAACTCGGTGCTGAGGCCCCTGTCCCGCATGCTCGCCAGGACAACGGAACTCGAACCAGAAGATGCCAGCTACGCCGCTGAACCGGCGGTGTGAACGACTTAAAGTAATTGTTAGGAGGCATAGCCATGTCTAACTCCAAGATTTCAGCCGCCCGCTGGTTTTACCCCCGCGGATCTAGCAGCGAAGATACCCCCATTCTTTACGACGTGTACCTCGCCTTCCAAAACGGCGACAGTGCACTGCTGCGTGAGCTACTAGGTATCTACACTCCGCATTCCATCGATGCGGCGATATGCCAACTACCGGGCAGGACCGATTACCGCACCCTGGCCCAGCTCGATGCCCATGAGTTGGCTTCATTCCTTAATGATCTGCCCACCCCACGTCAACTGGCTTATATTGAAGCGCTGGAGGACAACATTGTCAGTAGTGCGCTTTCTGAGATGGCGCCAGATGAGGCCAATGACTTGCTCCAAGCGGTGGATCAGGACCGTGCTCGGCAGCTCCGCGCTCGACTGCGGAAAGACGTCCTGCGGGAAATTGAGCTGGTAGCCGGGTACCGGGAAAACCAGCTGGGCGCTCTGGTCAACCCAGCTTTCCTGCTGGTGGGGCCGGAGGCAACCATAGGGGATGTCGTACAGCTTATGCGGGTGACCTC
Organism: Corynebacterium sp. NPDC104732; assembly: GCF_055583565.1. NCBI lineage: Bacteria > Bacillati > Actinomycetota > Actinomycetes > Mycobacteriales > Corynebacteriaceae > Corynebacterium > Corynebacterium sp. NPDC104732. The sequence goes on along the minus strand of NZ_JBVJNS010000003.1, from coordinate 208,936 downwards.
TGAGGTTCGCTTTGATACAGACACTGTTTTTGTCTGTGATCCCACTGGTCTGCCACTGGGCGCCGTTGAGTTGGCTGAGGTTGTCCGCCATATGGACAGCCAGCAGCAGATCAGTAGCTTCATGGATACCGCCCTTCCCTCAGTGTGCGCCACGGATCCAGTGGGCGAAGGACTCAAAGCCCAACAGGCATCGCGACTGTCGTTGCTGCCGGTACGCAATAGTGATGGACAGCTGCTCGGCGTGGTGAGCCATCGTGACCTGCTGGACGCCGATAGTCGACTGCAAGCCGGCATCCTGACCCGTTTCGGTGGTTCGTTACTGGATTCCAACCTTGATTACTTTGCCTCTCCCTTGCACACCTTGTTTTTCACCCGGGTGTTCTGGCTCCTCATCCTCACCGTTTTCGGTGTGGTCACCTCTACTTTTGTAGCTAGTCAAGAGGACCTCATCGCGGAAGTGGTCATCCTGGCAGCGTTCATCGCCCCGATCATCGACATGGGTGGCAACTCTGGCAGCCAATCAGCCACGCTCGTGCTGCGTTCGATGGCGCTAGGCCAGATCACGGTGAGCTGGAAACAGTTAGCCAAGATTGTTGCGCGGGAGATCCCGGTAGCTATTTTCATCGCGATAACCGTGGCAGTCGCCGAGATCGTCATGGCGTTGATGTCTAAATCAGGGCCTATCTTCGCGCTAGGCACCGAAACAGGGGTCGCGATTTTAGTGGTAGTAGGACTATCGATGTTCTGCTGCACGGTGGCGGGGGCTGTCATCGGCAGCCTGCTTCCTTTTCTCGCCCGGCGGATTGGCGCGGATCCGGCGACACTCTCGGCACCGTTAATTACCTCGATCATGGACATCGTGGGTGTACTGATCTATTTCGGTTTTGCTGCAGTATTCCTTGCTGGATTGTTATAGGTGTGATCGCTATCTGGTCCAGGGAACGAAAATGAAACCCAAATGGGGGAAGTTGAATGTGACAAGAAGGGCATATATGAAAAAAGTTATGTTTTCTATTCCGTTCAGAGTCCCTACGGACTAAATTAATTTTTAGCTTCCTTCTGGGTGTTACTGCCCGTGTGCAGGCATGACCGGATGTTTACGCTTCCCTGCCCCGAGGAGCCCCCATGCCCGAATTTAGAGTAAGACGAGTCTTGAGCAACAACGCTCTGATTGTGTCTACCGCAGGGGAAAACGCCATTGAAAGCGTGCGGGTAGGTAAAGGAATTGGGTTTGCTAAGAAACCCGGTGATCTCATTGAATCGCCACTCGACGGTCGCGAATACGTCGAGATTAGTGAGCAGCAACGCGCCGTGCTGGATTCGCTCCGCGAACTGGACGATCATTTGCTCACCGTCATCAGCGCCAGCATTGATTTGGCCAGTGACATGCTCGGAGACCTCCATCCCAGCGTCTACGTGATTCTGGTGGAACACATCGCATTCGCTGTGGAGCGGACCACCCGGGGCGAAGTGATCCATAATTCTCTCATCGCAGAAACCAGGGCCGTCATCCCAGAAGAGTTTCATACTGCCGAACTGATCGTGCACTACCTCAATACCCACCTCGACCAGCTAGACCTACCCCTCGATGAAGCGGCCTACATCGCACTTCATCTTCACGCCGCCCGCTCAGGTGCCAGTGTGAAACAACCGTTGGCCGTGGCCAATGCTCTCGGGCAGGCCACCGCTACGGTTAGGCAGTTACTCGGGGATGCGGGGGACCAGGACGCACTGTCTATGGAGTTGGCGATGCTCCTCAGGCGCCTCAAACAGGGGCGATTGCGCGCGAATGCGCTGCAGCGGGACGTCGAAAAGCGACTGCCCAAAGAATTTGATGTTGCCAATCGGATTATCGCGAACTTATTGAATCAACCCACGACCGCTCCGGAAGCGCGGGGCGAAGCAGCATTTCTCGCCATGTTCTTGCATGGCTGGACGCAGAATATTTAGAAAGGAAAAGTCATGGGAACTGTAATGCAGTCATTACAACGCCTCGGCAAAGCCCTGATGGGCGCGGTGGCCGTCATGCCGGTGGCAGCCCTCCTCATGGGCATTGGCTACTGGATTGACCCCAAGGGATGGGGCTCCGATAACGTCCTAGCAGCCGTGTTCATCCAGTCGGGTTCGGCTGTGCTGGACAACCTCGGCTGGATCTTCGCCATCGCCATCGCCTTCGGGCTGGCCAAGGACTCCAACGGTGCCTCTGCTCTGTCGGCGTTCGTCGGTTTCGCCACCGTCACTGCGCTGATCGGCCCGAAAGCGGTGGCCAGCTACAAGGGGATTGAAGATCCGAAAGCGCTCACCGGCGATGAAGCCTTGCATTGGGCTTCCCAAGGCTGGGATGCCATCGGCGGGAAAAACGTGCTATTCGGCATTCTGGTCGGTATCCTCGCGGCGTGGGTCTACAACAGATTCCATAACGTGAAACTACCGGACTTCCTGGCGTTCTTCTCCGGCCGTCGGCTGGTCCCCATCCTGACCTCTCTGTTCTCCATTGTGCTCTCGGGAATCCTCTACGTCCTGTGGCCACTGATTTACACCGCACTGTTCAACTTCGGTACCGCTATCCAGGGCATGGGCCCACTGGGCGCTGGCCTTTATGGCTTCATCAACCGACTCCTGATCCCGACGGGCCTGCACCACGCAGTGAACTCGATCTTCTGGTTTGACGTCATCGGCATTAATGACATTGGCAAGTTCCTCGACGGCGGTAAAACCATCGCCGCTGCCCAGGCCGCTACCGACGCCGCATCCTGCCCTGGCAACTGGGTCAACAACACCTGCGAAGTGGTTGGCGTTATCGGTCAGTACCAGGGCGGATTCTTCCCGATCATGATGTTCGGCCTCCCAGGCGGTGCGCTCGCTATCTACCTGCGTTCCAAGCCAGAGCGTCGTAAGGCTGTGGGCTCGCTCATGCTGGCAGGCGCACTGGCTGCCTTCTTCACCGGTGTGACCGAACCGCTGGAGTTCTCCTTCATGTTCCTCGCACCGGCACTCTACCTGGTCCACGCGCTGCTAACGGGCCTGTCTTTGGCGATCGCAACCTTCTTCCACTGGACCGCCGGCTTCGGCTTCTCCGCCGGTTTCATCGACATGCTGCTGTCCGCCCAGAACCCACTGTCCAACAAGTGGTGGATGCTGCTGGTCCTCGGCGCTATCTACTTCGCCCTCTACTTCGCGATCTTCTACGTCCTCATCGGCGCGCTCAACCTTAAGACCCCAGGCCGTGAGGATGACGAAGAGCTTACCGCTGCGGAAGAAGCAGGAGATATGGAAACCTCCAAGGCCGCCAGCCATATCATCGCAGGTCTCGGCGGTGCGGAGAACATCGACGCGCTCGACTACTGCGCTACGCGCCTGCGTGTCGCTGTGAAAGATGATGACTTGATTGATGAATCCACCATCAAAAACGCCGGTGTTGCCGGCATCATTCGCCCAGGTGCGCGCAGCATCCAGGTCATCATCGGCCCCCAGGTGCAGTTCATGTACGACGAGGTATCCCGCCAAGTCTCCGGATCCACTGCCATAAGGTAGCTGGGCGCAGGTAATATCTCTGGGATGTACACCTCTGATGCCTTGCACTGGTTCCGTGACGACCTCCGCCTCGAGGACAACCCAGCCCTCAGCGCCGCCACCTCCCACGGAACCACAGTCGGGCTTTATGTGCTGGAAACCCCGGGCACTGGGGTCCGATCACTCGGCGGGGCAACGAAGTGGTGGTTGCACCACAGCCTCCGTGCTCTCGCCACTGAGCTGGCAGAACATGACATTCCCCTGCTGGTGATGGCGGGGGATCCGCGGGCAGTGGTGCCACAGGTAGCGTCCCAGGTGGGGGCCCGGTTTGTGTCCTGGACTCGCCGCTACCACCAGCCACAACGAGATATCGATGCCACTGTCAAGGACAACCTCCGCAGCGCAGGCCTCGAAGCGCACAGCTATCCCGGTTTCCTCCTGGCAGAGCCGTGGGAGGTTCGCACGCAACAAGGCGCGGGCTATAAGGTGTTCACCCCGTACTTTGCCGCGTTGGATAAGTTCCTTGCCGCGCAGCAGTGGGAGGGGTGTGAACTGGCCGTCGGCAAGCTGGGGCCTGGGGCGGATGTGGCTGCCACCGCGCGGATGATCGATGACCTCGCGCTGGTGCCCACGCACCCGGCCCGGCGCGAACCCGACTGGACCCGTGGGCTGGCCGAGCGCTGGACCCCAGGTGAGCGTGGCGCCACCGAGCGGCTCGAGGATTTCCTCGCTAAGCCGGACTACGCCCGCAACCGGGATTTTCCCGCCATCGACGCCACCAGCAACCTCTCCCCGCACCTGAGGTTCGGGGAGATCAGCCCGCGCACCGCCTGGCTAGCCAGCAGCTCCGAGACCTTCCGCAAGGAGCTCGGCTGGCGCGAGTTCGCCTGGCACCGCCTCTACCACGTGCCCACCATGACGCAGGACACCATCCGGCCCCGCTTCCAGAACTTCCCCTGGTATTGGATGCCCCGCGACGGCGCCAGCCACCCCGCCGCCAGCGACCTCACCGCCTGGCAGCGCGGAGAAACAGGCATTGAGCTTGCCGACGCCGGCCTGCGCGAACTCATCCACACCGGATACATGCACAACCGGGTACGCATGGTGGTGGGCTCCCTGCTGACGAAGAACCTCGGGATTCACTGGCGCCACGGCGAAGAATGGTTCTGGGACACCCTCGTGGACGCCGACCCGGCCAGCAACGCCTTCAATTGGCAGTGGGTCGCCGGCTGCGGGGACGACGCCGCCCCCTACTTCCGCATCTTCAACCCAGACACCCAAGCCAAAAAGTTCGATCCCGACGGCCACTACCGGGACAAATGGATCCCCGAACGCCACAGCCCGGCCTACCCGCCACCGATCGTAGATCTGAAAGAATCTCGCGCCATGGCACTGGAGATGTACCGGGCTTGCTAGTGGTTGAGGGTTTTTGACGCCACTTCACGGGTTTCACTGGGAGCAGCGCTAGTTGGAGGCAGTTTTTTCCATGGCTTGAAGCCGCTGAAGGCAGCGCCAGTGCAGATGGTTGTGGCTCCAGACGGCGTCGCGCAGCGCCTCACCCAACTGTGCAGCGGTCATGCCAATGGAAATGAAGGTGTTGGATTCGCAGCGGAGCTGGTGGCCGTCACCGTCGGGAAGCACGCAAAAGCGGGAGCTCTGTTCCTCAATGTTGAGTTCGTTGGCAAGGTCGAGGAGGAGTCCGTTCAAGTGAGTGGTTTCTCCGATAATGGTGGCCACTTGGAGCCAGGTACCGCCGTCGAGAAGCCTGCAGCAGTGGTAAACATCGTTGCTACGGAAGGTTACGTCCCCACTGGGGTACTCAAAGATATCTTCAGCCTCGAGGACCTCGAGAGTCTTTTCGATGCGCCCATTCGTGACCGGCAGCGTGAGGTCAAGTTCGTCCGCATCAAAGTTGGCGAGAAATCCCGGTTCGGTGTGGGTGAGCTCGGGGAACTCGATGCCCGCGGCACGCACTGCCCTGTTAATGCCACCAAATATGGTGTCGAGGTTCTCCCGGAGCTGCACATCAGACATGCCGCCCTTGAGGGAGACGAAAGCGTCGACATGCACCGTCAACCGCTCACCCTGCTTGCGGAAACCCAGCGTCGGCTGGCAGCGCTCACTATTGTAGGCCGCGACCCACGCCGTCAGTTCCGGCAACTGCCGAATATGCATGTCACCCCAAATACGCACCCCAAACAGCAGCGTCGGCTCAAACGGCCCATCCCAAACAACATGCACAATGTAGCCCGGCCAGCTGGCCCACACCTCGCAATCGTCTTCCTCATCCACCCGATACCGGATACCAAGGTCAGTCATTGCACCCATGAGCCGCGTCATCGTCACCGGCGCGACCTCGTTGTCCGACAAAATTCGATCAAATTCCATGATGCCCTCCTGCTCTCTCGCTGGAACACCTTTCACGCTAACAAGCAGGGCGGACACGCTTTTATGAAAAGTCGAACGCATGTACTATTTTGGCACTATTTGTCCAGCGTGGCAGCAGGGACGGTGTGACTGGGAGGCCATTCTCGACGCCGAATTGAACTTAAGTTTTGGCAGATTTGTTTCCTGGCAGGTGGGCAGAGCTAGAGTTCATCCCCCTCTTCCATGAGTGGCGTAGGCGTAGCGCCGTAAAGTGGGTCCTCTAGGTTTCTTGGAGGCTTGGAAACACATTCCCGAACGCCGTCCACGTGTTCGTTGAGGCTATTTGAGACATTGGCCCACATAGGATCCAAGATGAAATCAATTCCAGATCGTCGAGCGTGCTTGGCTGCAGGTACAAAGTCACTATCACCGGAAATCATGACGATTTGGTTGACTAGACCTCGTTCCGCTAGCGATGCAATATCGAGGCCGATGCGCATGTCGACACCCTTTTGCGTGATATCCAGAGAAAAGTCCGTCTCACAGAGATCAGTAACTGAAATGTCACCTCGGCAGAGCTTCTTCAAAGGCCCGGGCTTGAGTGTGTATCCGTTCTGAGTTTCTAACTCTTCTCCGCGCCTCAACGCTACTTTTCGCTTCTTGACGATCTCTTCAAAAAATGCCGTCATCCATGCATACTCTTCCGACTTGCCCAAATTCTGCTGGCTTTGAGTTAGCGGATGGTACAGTACTTTGTTTGAAGGAGGACAATCATAGTAAAAGATCCGATAAAGACTGCTCTCGGACTCACGGATGTGCCGCCGACAGTAAACCAAGAGTTCATCCGCCCGCTCACGCGGAGTTTTTTCTCCGAATAGTTTCTTGGCTCGCTTTCGATAGAATCCGCCATCCACCATGATGGCAGTTATGATAGGTCGCCGTGGAAAATTCGTTGCCGACCTACCTAAATGATGCTTCCCCAATTTCCACTCCCCCATAGAGTTTGAGCCCAGTCATCGGCACTCTCCTTATAGGTGGAGGGTCAACGGCTGGACTACGTGCGCGTATCCTAACACTGAGGGCAACTCAGATGCCAACCGCTAAGCCTCTCAAAAATGCCGTTAACCCCACCGAGCTTTCTCTGTCCGCCAAAGGCGTCTATTGAACCTTCTGCAAGTGGGCGTTCTAGATTACCGAGGTTTCCACACCGGATGTTGCACCACATGCTGAGCGAATAGGCTCCACGGCAAGCGCTTGCGAACAATCTCCCGAGCAGCGCCGCTGGTCTGTTTCTCGGAGAACTTCATCCACTACCGCAAATAGGTTTTCTCAGGAATCCCGATCACTTCAGCGATCCATACGATTGCCGGCGCGCATTGCAATCTGTTGTAGGTAGTACGTGAGCTTCTCACGATTGAATTGCCTTACACCGTGGACCATTTGAGTCCTGAGCCAACCCAGCAAGTGGTCTTTTTGCGTCTGGTACAAACATTTCTACCTGGCGTCATTCTCTCAAACACATCGGTGCTTTGCACATGCTCGGGCAGTTGCTCTAGGAAAGCAGGAATCCGCGGATCTCGAAATCTCACATCCAGCAGCTATTTCTCCAATGACAACCCCTTCACAATGTCATTTGTCTCCACGGCCACGCGCGCGACTTTGGCAATGAGGTCTACGATGTACCGCGGGTTGGCAACTTCATCGGCCCAGTCGTTCGGGTCATTCACAATGCCGGATGCTTTGTCCTTCTTCACCTGGTAGCGGTCGATAATCCACGCCGGTGCCGAGCGCGATCCGAGCATGTATTCCTCGGCATCCACCGGCAGATTCGCGATGGTCACCTTCTTGTTGTATTCAATCCGCGTGTAATCGCAGACCAGTTTCCCGGTCTCAGGATCGCGTACCTTCTTCCATTTCATCTTCAGCACGCGCCACGTCTCCCGGTCCTCAGGATCCACGCCCGCCTTCACCTCAATCGAGACCGGGTACGGTGCCACGTCCTCATACCCGACGTGCAGCTTCATGAGCTTCTCGCCGGCCACGGCAAACTTGTCGAACTCTTCCCGCGTCGCCGGCGTCTCAATATGCGGCAGCATCTTCTTCAGATCGGCCGCATACTTCTCCCGATAATCCGGGTCGTGCAGCTTGCCGTACACAAAGTGGAAGATGTCATCGCCGGAAATGTCCGCGCCCAGCGCATCCCGGTACAGCTTCTTGATCTCGTCGGTCACATTATCGACGCGCCGGTACCCCGCCACGACCTCACCGACCTCACCGTACTTGCTCACCTCGGCAGGCTTATCGACGCACCCTTGACTCAAATCAAGCTGACCTTCAGGAGCCTCCAACTTTTCCCACGTGAAGCGGGGGAAGAACTGGCCTGCATTGGAACCCCACATCGCAAGATCTGGGATCAAATCAGTGGCGAGTGTTGAAAAGGGCTTTGCGCTGCCCGGATTGACGATGTAGAAGCCAATGTTTCTATGCTCCGGAGTCGGGAACATCGACGGCATCTGAGACTGCTCGTGGTTAAGAAGTCGATCAAAATAGACATGTTTCCTGTCAAAAGGACGATATATTGCAGTACTTAACTTTTCCTTTTCAAAGGCAAATTTCGATTGCCTATGTGCATAGTTCCTCAGACTACGACTCCATTTGATGCGCCGTGGATCTGAATGAACGGGAGATTCTTTTAGAAAAGCTTCCACCTGTTTCTCTCCAGGGCCAACACTAGTTTTGCCCAATTGGCGAAACTCTTCAACCGCCAAGTTGTAAGCTTCACCCATCTCTGCAACTTGTCGAACTAGTTTTGCTTCGCCAAATGAATAAACCCAAGCATCACGATTAGTTTGGAGACCAGCAGAGTACGAATCGAAATACTTGCTTGATGTACCTTTTTTCTCTCCGAGTACCGGCCACTTTTCAAATTCTGCCGACCGCTGGCTCAACCAATCGCCATATTCGTTTGGTTGAATCATTCGCCAGTCAATTTCCGTGACAGTCGCTTGGGTGGCGTATTTTGTTTTCATTTCCGGCGTGGCGTAGTCAGGCGATTCGTAGTAGTGAATACTGCAGCCTTTCTTGCTACTGTCTTTGATTCCTACGGTGACTGCCACACCTACACGAATATTGAAGACGTTTCCGCCTTCTCGTTTCGCCAAATCGCCTGTTGTTCGGGAATTGCCGCGCAGATTGAAAATGTAAATGTCCGAGAAGTCTTCTGCCATTGAAAGGCGTACCCCCCCCCCCCGGTATTTCCGTCAATCCAGCCGTTGTTGGTTACAAACGCGACTACGCCCCGATCACCAATGCGGTCCGTCGCCCAGCGGAATGCGCGCAGGTAGGAGTCATAAAGCGAGTTCTTGTTCGTCGCGGTCGACTTAGCCGCGTAGGTCTCTTCAATTCGCTTATCCAAGGTCGGATACTTGAGATTCGCATTCAGATCGTTAGCACTGTTTTGACCTACCGAGTACGGTGGGTTTCCCACAATCACGTTGATCGGTGCTTCGATCTGCCGATTAATGGCAGCATTGTTCTCTCGGAAGACTTCAAGATCAAGAACGTCGCCGTCCTCATACACCTGGAAGGTATCGGCAAGCGCGATGCCTTGGAACGGCTCGTAATCTGGGGCCTCAGTACCGTCGCGAAGCGCCGCCTCTTCCCGCAGCGCGTTGTAGGTCATCTCGATGTTCGCAGTGGCCACGTAGTATGCGAGCAGCATGATCTCGGTGGCGTGCAGTTCGGAGGCATACTTGCGGGCCAGATCCTCTGGCTTGATAAGGCCCGATTGCAGCAGGCGCACCATGAAGGTTCCGGTACCGGTGAATGGGTCGAGGAAGTGGACGCCTTCGTCGGAAAGGCTGCGACCAAAGTGCTTAATCGACAGGTCGTTGGCGGCGCGGAGGATGAAGTCCACAATTTCCACTGGGGTGTAGACGATGCCGAGGGCTTCGGACTGCTTTTTGAAAGCCTTGCGGAAGAACTTCTCGTACAGTTCCTTAATTACCTGCTGTTTGCCGGAGGCGCTGGTCAAGGCTTCGGCGCGCAGGCGGACATCGGCGTAGAACTTTTCCAGTGGCTGGGTTTCGGTCTCCAGTTTCTTGTCATCAAGCGCGTCGACCATGCGTTGCATCACGCGGGCAACCGGGTTCATTTTCCCGAAGTTCTCCGAGTTAAACAGCGCGTTGAACACCGGCGCGGTGATCAGGTGCTGGGACAACATGCTGATCGCATCGTCTTCGGTAATCGAGTCGTTCAGGTTGCCCCGTAAGCCCTCGACGAAGATGTCGAATTCTTTGCGGATTGTGGGGTCGGCGGCGTCGATAAGCGCCCTAATGCGCTCCATCTGTGCCTGCGCGATGCCCGCGACGTCTTCGGCCCAATCCTCCCAATACGTGCGGGTGCCGACCTTGTCCACGATTTTGGTGTAGATCGCTTCCTGCCATTCCTCCAGCGAGAACAACACCAACTGGGTGACTTCGTCCTTGCCCGTGTCAAAGTTATCCGGCTTCTTGGTGTCGCCCACGTGGTCGTGCTCGACGGGGAGCTTTTCGTGATCGCCTTCGTTGAGATTGACGGAGCTGACTCGGGCATTGAACCGCTCATCGTGGGCACGGAGGGCGTTCAGCACCTGCCAGACAACCTTGAAGCGCTTGTTGTCATTCAGCACCTCAGCGGGGCTCTTACCTGGGGGGACAGCCACCGGAAGGATAATGTAGCCATACTCCTTGCCCTCCGACTTACGCATCACCCGGCCGACGGACTGCACCACGTCCACAATCGAATTGCGGGGGTTGAAGAACACCACCGAATCCAGCGCCGGCACATCCACGCCCTCAGAAAGGCAGCGGGCGTTGGTCAAGACACGAATTTCGTCCTGTTCTTTCGCGGCCTTGAGCCACGTCAACTTTTCTTTGCGAGTCAGTGCATTCATCCCTCCGTCCACATGATCGGCGGTCACTCGCAGGTCCACGTTGTGAAGGGAGACGTCGTTGAGCACGGCTTTCTCCCGAAGGAAATCGGTGTGGCTCGCAATGAGCTGCGGGAACGAAGCGGCGATATTCTTAGAGGTCTTGATGTCCTTGGCAAACGCGACCGCGCGCTCCATTGGGAGTGCGCCCTCTTCAAAGCCGCCCTTCTTGCCTTGTTCGGTTCCCGACCGCTTGGCAAAGGCATTCCACGCGCCGATCATTGCGGATGCCTGGGTGAGGGTCAGCTCCTCGGTAGGCGCCATGCGAGCCATCGCGTCGGCTGCCACCGACTCGTCCACTGTCATGACCAGGACTTTGTAGTCCGTGAGCAGGTCCTTCGACACCGCCTCACCGAATCCGAGGCGGTGCATTTCAGGACCATAGATCGCCTCATCGTCCATGGAGAACAGCTCGGCGGAGTGCTCAATTGCCTTGCCTTTGACAGTGTCACCGAACAGGCGTGGTGTGGCCGTCATGTACAGGCGCTTGCCTGCCTTGATGTAATTCGCGTCGTGGACCCGGTTGAAGTTTGATGGGTCGTCGCCATGCAGCGTCGCGCCCGTGGTGCGGTGCGCTTCATCGCAAATGACCAAGTCGAATGGGTCAAGGCCCTTTTCTTGCGCGTCATGGATCGCAGGAATGGACTGGTAAGTGGAGAAAACAACTGTTAGCCCAGCTTTGCGTTTGCCCTTGCTCAGTTCCTCACTGATTTCCGCACCATTCGTACTAACGGGAATCTCCAGATCGTAGCTGGCGATATCCTCCGCTTCCTTGCCTACCTTGGTATCCGAGCACACCGCGTAGGTGCGCAGATCCAGCTGTGCCTGGGCCGACCACTCCTTCAAGCTTTGAGAAAGCAAGCTAATCGACGGCACTAGGAACAACACCCGGGCCTTAGGATTAGTCGGATTCAGCTCAGCTGCAAAACGTTCCGCCAACCGCAACGAAGTAAAAGTCTTGCCCGTACCGCAAGCCATGATGAGCTTGCCTCGATCATGCGTTTTGAAACCTTGCAGGACATTCTTGATGGCTTCTTCCTGGTGTGGACGCGGTTCGAAGAACTCTTTTCTCGTCAGGTTGATCTGAATCTCCGAACCAGGGAACACAATGTCCCAGTTGATCGGCGATTCCGCAATGTCGCTCACCCCGATGCGGTTGGTCTTAATGATCTGGTTTTCCAACGCGGATTCCGCATTACTCGACCAATTATCGGTGGTGGAAATAATGATGCGGTTGGCAAAAGTCTCGACGCCGTTCTCGGTCTGGAAACTACGTCCTGACGCCTCGAAGAACGAATCCAAGTGCCGCTTCTGCAGATAGGTCTGCGGCAGGTAGAACTTGCACTGGATTGCCGTCCAGCGTTGGTCATCACGTCGACGGGCGACCAAGTCGATTCCGGTATCCGCTTTGCCTCCGTTGTACTTCCAATCGCCCCAACGATAGACCTCGTCATAGCGTTCCTTGAGCACCGGATCAGCCTTGAAGTAGTTCACCATGAGCTTTTCAAAGCTGAGTCCCTGCTCAGCAGCCGATGGGAGCGTACGGAGTTCAACGATGGCATCACGGAAAGAAGACATAAGTAATATTTTGCCTGATTACCTCTACCAATGCCGCCTGCGACTCCGCAGAATCCTCACTAGATCCCTTTGGCGACGGGAATCCCAGGGACAGGCGTCGATAAGCGCCCGTGCGAGGTTGTCGGTGGCCTTTACTGCTTCGTCCGCGATGCTGTTCGCTTTCTTTTCGCTTAGGCCGTAGTCTTCGCAATACTTAAGGAATCTCTTGCGGCTAAGGCCATTTCTGTTGCCCGCAACGCTGAGTGCCATCGAGGTGTCACCATAGGGGGCGGTGCTGGGGATGTCGTAGACCGGGGAGAGTTCGAAGCCCTGTCCCTTGTTGATGACAGAAACATTCTTGGCGTGGAGGTCTCTATTACCGCTTAGCCAAGAGAAAGCGAGCTGGGTAGCGAGTCCTTGAGCTGCGAGTATGGGCGAACTGACTACGCTAAGCACCGCTTCGGTTACCTCTTCGAAACTGACGTTGTATTTGTCTGCCGGATAGATATTCAGGAGCTGGCCGGCGTCTTCGACAGCATGTTTGTGGGGGAATTGGCCGTCGAATCTCTTTATGACCAGCCCAGATCTGCCATGCTGATCGCGGATTACCTTGGCGTCAACAATCTTGTTCTTCTGCCCCTTCATACCCCGGAACGCCTGTATACAGGCGTATTCGTTTTCGACAAGCCAGGGATACTCTGGCCGCGAGATCTTTACGATCGCCTCCTCCCCCATAGGAAAGGCAATGGTCCGCGCCGAGGCCTTCTCCTGCACCCCAGCAATCGCATTGGGATCGGGCACGCCTGCGTCTGCCAGTACGTTTTCGAAGTCGAGGTCAGGCGCGTCCAAATCGATGCTCGCTTCGGGCTTTTTCGGGCGCTCCCCCTCAGGCAGCACCACCACTCGGCCAACAGTGTTCCCACCCACGGCGAGCAACAGCCCGAGATCGTCATCGGCTGAGGTCTTGACAGAGCGCTTCAACGCAGAAAGGCGTCGACCTTCGGGAAGCAATCCGGCGAAGAATGGTGGGAGAGCGCCGGGTTGGGTCCGCACTGGGCTTTGCTTCATCGGCAGGGTGGTTGCAACCGGGATGGTTGTCTCAGGAAGGTAGCGAAATTCTACGTATTCTCGCGTCCGCTCCAACTCGGCAACCTGCTGCTCTCCGATCCACACCCCGGCGATCATCGCAGCGCCTCAGGCACGTGAATGACGGTGGCTAGCTCTAGTCCAAGAACCGCCAGCACGGCGCGCAGCTTGTCCACGCGCACCGTTTCTTTACCGGCTTCGATCGACCTAACTAGTCGCTCACTCACCTGTGCCAGGTCCGCAAGATCTTCTTGGGTGAGGTCGAGTTCTTTGCGTCTTGTTCTGATTGTTTCGTGGATTAGTTCCATTTCCGCTCCGCCATTTCAGGCACGATCGTGCCTATATCGGTCAGAATAGGCCTCGCTCAACGTATCTGCAACCCCCTTTAGGTACGATCGTGCCGATTAGATAGTTATTGATGTGGACACAGTGCCAAATTTCCCAAAATCGGCACGATTGTGCCGATTTATTAGATCCGTTCATGGCTAGTGAAAACTGTGTCACAATTGCCGTATGGGATTATTTGAGTGGCTGCGCAGCCTGTTCTCTTCACCGAAACTAGCGCCAAGGCCGTCGGCAAGCACCGGTCCTGCATTCATGGTGATCGATATTGAAACCACCGGCCTTTCTCCAAAGAACGACCGAATTCTGGAATTAGCTCTGGTCAGAACGGATCATTTCGGTCGGCCGCTGGCGGAGTGGAGTTCACGTATGAACCCGGAGGGGCCCGTCGGTGCTACTCACATTCACGGCATTACCGATGACGACGTGCGCAACGCCCCAACCTTTGCACACCTGGCTCCCTTCATTGCTTCACAACTTGCAGGTCATGCTTTGGTCTGTCACAACGCCAAGTTTGACCTTGCGTTTCTTCAGAACGAATTTCGGCGTGCAGGCTGGGATTGGCCTCAGACCCCACATTTGTGCACTCTGCAGGCCTCACGCTCGCTACTTCCCCAGCTGCACCGTTACACATTGGAAGCGTGTTGTCACGCTGCCGGTTTTGCACATGTTGATCAGCACAATGCACTTGGCGATGCGAGAGCAACAACTCGCCTACTCCAGACGATGCTGGCTCTCGACTCTAAAAGTAAATCCGTCCACCAATTCCACCGGCTGCCTAATGAAGCTCGACGAGTTCAATGGCCGACATTGCCCTCTCGTTCCCCTCAACGCACACCCGAACGGAAATCGCTCCCAAAGCCACCGATCAGGAAGCAGAACTCCAGGAAGACTGAAGCAGCCCCGCTCATTTCTCAGATCAGTGCTTCCTCCGTACTTGAGCATGTCTCCAATGACAACGCAGCCAACTACGTGGAAGTACTTCTTTTGGCCTTGGCTGACCATGAACTTACTGAAAGCGAATCTCAAGCACTGGCAGAACTACAACAAATGAGCCAACTGTCAGATGAAGAGGTGACAGAGATTCATCGCGCTGTTGCAGCCTCACTTGCCGATAATGCAGTTGCTGATGACATTTTTAGCAAGCACGAACGCACGGAGATTAAGACCGTCCTGATGATGCTTGGGATTCCCGAGAAGCTGGCAACAAGGTTTTTCCGTGAGGCACAAAAGCGCAGGTATGTCGCTCTGTCCCAGGGACTTCCTCCCTTGCCCGACGACTGGAATGTGGGCGAGCCGTTGCATGTCGGCGATAACGTAGTTTTCACGGGAGTAGACGATGCCCTGCGATCACAATTGGAGAATCAGCTTAAGAAAGCGGGCGTGTACCTCGCTTCAGGCGTTAGCAAGAAGACGGTCATGCTGGTGACCGACGGATCTTTTAGTGGCAAAAAGTTGGATAAAGCCACCGAGCTGGGCACCCGGATCGTGACGCCGGCTGAATTCGAAAAGCTCTTGACGTGGATTCAGCCATTTGAGGGATAACTGAACTCTGGTTTCCCAGATCGGGTGAGCGATTACCCCACCACCGCTACCTCTCCATCGACCACCCGAAACGGCCTGCACATTCCGTTCTTTGTTGGCCCCACAATGGGTACTAATTCTGCTGGACAAACCACCGAGCGGTCCTTGTATCCGAGCAGGTATTCGTCGAAAGCCGGGAGGTCAAGCTGGTTTCCAAGGACGCCATCCAAGGACACATTTTCCTGATAGGCTCCCATGTAATGCTCTCCCACCTGGATCACGTCGCGCGCCAAGCTCGCTGCCCGTTTCGCATCACGCACCGTGAGCCCACTCCACCAGGCCAAATCCTGGACTGTCGCAGGACCACGGGAGTGGAAATACCGGGTGCCGAGTTCAGCCAGAGCATCATCGCCTTCCAAGTCGAGGCCCGGCCCCGAAAATGCAAACACATCCTTGTCGATCTGCACCACATCCCCCGTAGAACCGAAAGATCGCAGCAGATGAGAGCCCTGCGCACCATCAAACCCCATGATTTCATAGGCCAATTTACGCGGTACCGGGCCGGAAGACAGCGCCTCATGAAAAGCAGCCTTTGCGCGCGCATAATCAGAGGAAGTGATGCCGAGGCCTGGGCGTCGTTTAGCGGCGGCTGCCTCCGCGCGGGGCGCGCACGACCGCATCATCCACGGCGCGTCCTCGGCGGCCAGGAAGTGGTGCGTGCCGCGCTGCGACCAGCAGCGGACGATACCATCGAAATTGTCGGCGTTAGCGCGCGCCTGCAGGGCCTTAACGCCTGAATCGTACTGTTGCGCCTGGGTTGCAAGCATCCAGCGAGCAGCGTCGAGGGGCGTGACCAGCTTGAACGCAGGCACCAGACGCTGGGCGATAGGGCGTCGGGCGCGAAACTCCTCAGGTTTCATGCCCTGGAGCTCAAATGGCAACACACCCGTCATCTACCCTTGAAACCAATGACCACGCTTCAGCTCAAAACATTCCAACCCCTCCCCCAGGTGGCCCGGTTAAAAGAAACCGGAACACTCACAGGCGATTGGGATCGGATTAGCTCATGCAGCTGGACCGACGCGTACCGAGGCATGGTGTCAAACATGGCCGTCCACGGCATCGATTGCGCAGGCAACCCTCCCATCTGGGCATGGTGGGGACCGCTCACCCTTGGCGACGCATTCCTGCTGTACGACCTCGAGCACGATCTACCGCAGGGCTTCGCCACTATCACTTTCAACGCCCCATCCAAACTGGTTTTCCTCAGCGACTATGGCGAATGGAACGATGCCCTCTTCCCCTACACCCCATGGACCCCCGCTCCCCTCCCTCCTACACCAGGCCAGCAACTCCAGGCAACGCTGCCCTACCTCGATCTAGGCTGGGTCACGGATATTAGCCCGTTGCCGACCGCGGATTTTTACGAGTTGGATTGGGATAGTGCAGTGTAAGCAGCGCAAATCCAGCGTACGGATGGGATGATCCAAGCCTTGAAAATCCCATCGGTACGCTAAATTTCCCAACCCCTTAAGCCTTAACTGGTGGCGAACCCGTCGCCTACCGAAGGATAAGGCTTAAAGTTAGGTAGAGTCGAGATTCACCGAAGGATAAAGCTTAAAGTTAGGAGTGATCGATGGGCGCGCGGCTGGAAAAGACGTGGCTGCCTGCTGACGGCAGCGGCTTAAGCCGCCGTGCCAAGGCAGGCGGAAAGTATCGCGCCTACCTGCCAGATCCACTCTCGGAGGGCATCTCTATTTCTCCAGAAATAGCCGCCCGCGCCGGCATCCTAGAGCGCCAACTGCTCTCGTTGACTCGCAAAGACACCGCATTCGGTCTCGAAGGAATTTCCCGTTTCTTGCTGCGCTCCGAGGCAATTTCCTCTTCCCGGATCGAAGGCATTGCCCCAGCCGCCGACAAAGTGGCACTCGCCGAACTAGCCGACTCTGAAAGCATCACCGGTTTTAATCGCAGCGCCGAGCTAGTGGCAAACAATATCGCCATCCTCAAAATGGTGGAAAGTCGCATCGCCACGGCCGACGCCATCACTCCCAACGACCTCTGCGAACTGCAATCCCGCCTCATCGAAACCCCAAAGATCGCAGGACTACGCACTGAGCAGAACTGGATCGGCGGCTCGAGTTGGAACCCCATCGACGCCGAGTTCGTCCCACCACCACCCGAATACGTTGCAGGGCTTATCGACGACCTATGCAACTATCTCTCAGGCGCAGAGCACGGCGCATTGATCCAGGCCGCAATTGTCCATGCCCAATTCGAAACCATTCACCCATTCGCCGACGGCAACGGACGCGTCGGGCGGGCCCTCATTCATGCGGTACTGCAGCGACGAGGCCTCACCAACTCCCCAATGCTGCCAGTGAGCATGATCTTAGGTACATGGCCGAACCGCTATGTAGCTGGACTTACCGCATTCCGAGAATCCAACATTGACGCGTGGCTGGACTTCTTCTTCACAGCCACAGAGGAAGCCATCAAACAATGTGCCCGAATTTCTGGGGACATCGCCGAACTCACAGCCGAGTGGCACCAGCGTTTTAATACGCACCACACAAACAGTGGGGCCAAACGGGCTCCCCGGTCCGATTCTGCCGGAGCCCGCATTCTCACCCAACTAGCCGAGTATCCGGTTCTCACCGCCAATTCCGCAGCACGAATCTTTGACCTGTCAGACACTGCTGCTAGGCGTGCCCTGGAGTCACTTGCTGATGCGGGAATCCTGCGCCGAAAGTCCGTGCACAAGTCAGGAACCACCGGCTACCTCGCCGATGAAATCCTTGACCTCATCACATTCGCCGAGCGCAGACTGGCTTCCACACAGTTCGATACCCGGGTGAGCCCGCCAAGAGGTGGCTTCCCCAAATCCAGCGTACGGATGGGACGATCCAAGCCTTGAAAATCCCATCGGTACGCTAAATCCGACCGCCCAAACCCTATTTCCTAAACAGCGTCTTCTTCGCGTACTTCGGCTCCGAGGTCACCAGCACTCCGAGGTTGCGGAAGATGCCTTCGTCCACGGATCCGAGGATCGTGGTGGTGTGGATGTCGCAGCCGCGCAGGTTCTGCAGTTGCTCCAGTGCTCGGCGCGCGTTCTCGTCGGTGGACGCCGAGGTCGACAGGGCGATGAGCACTTCGTCGGTGTGCAGGCGCGGGTTGCGGGAGCCCAGGTGCTTGGTCTTGAGCGTCTGAATCGGTTCGATGGACTCAGGGGACAGCAGGTGCACTTCGGAGTCGATGCCGGCGAGCAGCTTCAGCGCGTTCAGCACGACGGCGGCGGAGCAGCCCAGCAGAGGAGAGGTTTTGCCTACCACGATGCGGCCGTCGTGAAGCTGCAGGGCAGCGGCGGGTGCTTCGGTCTGGGCCGCAAGCTCGAGAGCTGGGGCAATGACGGAGCGCTCGGAGGTTTCGATGCCGAGGCGACCCATGATCATGGCGACGCGCTCGGAGCCGATCGGGTCGAGTTCCGCGCGGGCCTCGGCAACGAGCTCCTTATAGTAGCGGCGGATGATTTCTTGGCGGCCGGCTTCCTGGCAGACGGCATCGTCGGAAATGCAGTGGCCGGCCATGTTCACGCCCATGTCCGTAGGGGACTGGTACGGGGAGGATCCGGCGATCTTCTCCAGCAGTACCTTGAGCAACGGAAATACTTCCACGTCGCGGTTGTAGTTGACCGTGGTTTCGCCGTAGGCAGCGAGGTGGAACGGGTCGATGATGTTCTTGTCGTCCAGGTCCACCGTCGCGGCTTCGTAGGCCTCGTTCACCGGGTGGTTGAGCGGAATGTTCCAGATCGGGAAGGTCTCGAACTTGGCGTAGCCGGTCTGGATACCGCGCTGGTGCTCGTGGTACATCTGCGAAAGACACGTGGCCAGCTTGCCGGAGCCAGGGCCCGGCGCGGTAACAACCACCAGGTCGCGAGTAGTTTCGGAGTATTCGTTGCGACCCAGCCCCTCCTCGGAGACCACCAGTTTGGTGTTGGAAGGATAGCCCGCGATCGTGCGGTGGATGGCCACTTTAAGGCCGAGGCGCTCCAGGCGCTCCCGGAACGTGGTGGCCTGGATGTTGTCGTCCTCCATCTGCGTCATCACCACATGTTCGACCAGAAAGCCCTGTTCCCGGAATCCGTCGATCAGGCGGAGCACATCCTCTTCATAAGTGATGCCAAAGTCCGCGCGTACCTTGTGGCGCTGCAGATCTTTGGCATTGAGGCAGACGAGGATTTCCAGCTCATCTTTGAGCTGTTCCAGCATGACGATCTTGTTATCAGGGGTGAACCCGGGGAGAACGCGGGAGGCGTGCATATCGTCAAATAGCTTGCCACCCATTTCCAGGTACAGCTTCCCACCGATTTGGTCGCGCCGCTCTTTAATGTGGTGCGATTGCATCGCGATGTATTTGTCGCGGTCAAATCCGACTTTCTGTGCAGTCATGCAGCGTGCGTCCTTAGTGCAGTAACGATCAGGTACGCCCGCTAAGTCTATCAACGATCAAAAACACCGCGGTACTAGTCCGGGGAAATTTATTCTCAGCGTTACCCCAGCAAGATCACATCCAGGCGGCGAGGCCCATGCACCCCCTCCACACGTTCGAGCTCAATGTCCGATGTTGCGGAAGGACCCGAGATCATCGTGATCGGTGCGGTGCGCTCCACCCGGGCGAGCGCTTCCGGGATCAATTCGACCACAGTATCTACCGGCACCACGCACACATGATGGTCCGGTACCAGGCTGATAGCGCGGCGTCCCTCGTTGGCGCGGCCGGTGAGGAAGATGGTTCCCGTCTCGGCGCAGGACACTGTGGAAGACGTGACCACAGCAGACACAGTGTCATTGAGCTCGCGGGTTGGCAGCACCTCTGAGCTCGACTCGAAAAAGGTACGGTTTGCCTCCCGCGCAGCCAACCAGGAACGATCCAGCCCATCCGGTGCCACGATGCGGGTCGCCTCGCCAAGCAGCTCTGCCATTCGGGCTGGGAGAGACTCGGCAGTCTCGTGGTACACGTTCGCCTTGTAGTCCAGGAGCCGATCTTCCAGCATCTCCAGGGTGGCGGCGTGATTGAGGGACGAGGTGCGTCGATAAGCGCGCGGCACCTCTGGGGCCTGGGGCGCGTCGGCGAGGGCGCCCGCAATACGTCGCAGAATCTCTTGCTTAGCGCTCATTGCTGCCCTCCTCAGGGGTGAAACCGTCTTGGGATAGACGCTCGGCTGTTTCCGCACTGTGCTGCTTCCACCAGTTCCGGAATGACTGCTTCGGTGGCACGGGAATGTCACGCTGATCAGTCCAACCACCCGCTATGCCCGGCAGCCAACTAATCTTCTTCCCCAGCAACGCCACCGCACGCCCCAGCGGTAACGCCTGCTCCAGCAGCGACATCCGCCTGCCCGAAGACATCGCCACCGACGCCGCCTTCATCAGCAGGTCCATCTGCGTCGGCACCTTGTTGTCCTGCGCTTTTACCGCTTCTGAGCGCAAGTGCACCAAAATATCCGGAATGTTGATCTTCACCGGGCACACGTCGTAACACGCACCGCACAAACTCGACGCAAACGGCAACGACGCATTCTCCGCCGACGTAATACCGGTGAGCTGCGGAGACAAAATCGCCCCAATCGGGCCGGGGTACGTCGAACCATACGCGTGCCCGCCGGCGTGCTCGTACACCGGACACACATTCAGGCACGCTGAACAGCGGATACAGCGCAGCGCGTCGCGGCCAACCTCGTCACTGAGCACCGCGGTGCGGCCATTATCCAGCAGCACAATGTGCACGTTCTGCGGCCCATCGCCCTCAGTCACGCCAGTCCACATGGAGGTGTACGGGTTCATGCGCTCGCCTGTCGACGACCGCGGCAGCAACTGCAGGAACACCTCAAGATCCTCAAAGGTGGGGATGAGTTTTTCGATGCCCATCACCGTGATCAGTGTCTCCGGCAGCGTCAGGCACATCCGGCCATTGCCCTCCGACTCCACCACGCTCAAAGTTCCGGTTTCCGCCACCCCGAAGTTTGCGCCAGATACGGCAACGGTGGTCTTGAGGAATTTTTCCCGCAGATGCGTGCGGGCAGCATCCGCCAGATCGCTCGGATCCGAGGTCAACGACTCATCCGTCTCTGGCATTTCCTGCAAAAAGATATCCCGGATCTCATGCCGGTTCCGGTGGATTGCAGGCACCAAAATGTGCGATGGTTTATCCTTGCCTAGCTGCACAATCAGCTCCGCAAGGTCAGTCTCCGTCGCGTGAATCCCCTGCGTTTCCAGGTGTGCATCCAGGCCGATCTCCTGGGTGGCCATGGACTTGACCTTGATGACCTCCGTCGACCCAGTCTCCTGAATCAGCTCAGTGACGATCCGGTTCGCCTCCGCAGCGTCACGCGCCCAGTGCACATGGCCACCACGGGCGGCGAAGTTGCGCTCGAACTCCTCCAACAGCGCAGGTAGCTGCGCGGCAACTCGCCGTTTGATCGCCTCACCAGCGTTGCGCAGCTCCTCCCAGTCCGGCAGTTCCGCCGTCACCGCTGCGCGCTTGGCACGGATGGTGTGCGTGGCGTGGTGAATGTTCGCACGCATCTGCTCGTTACGCAGCTGCTCTTTCGCTGCCTTCGGAAACGGGATATCTGCGTGCACATTTCCCTGCCCATAGGCTGGGCGGGGCCGTGGCATTCCAAGATTTGTTGTCATCACTTCGCTCCTGCGGGAATAGAAAGTTGCACGTCGCCGGTGATATCCAGTGGGTTCTTGCGGGTGGCGGCCAGAATTTCGGCAAAGTGCACGGTCTGGATGTCCTCGCCTCGTTTGTGGGCCGCGCCCCCGATGTGGAGCAGGCAGGCGGCGTCACCGCCGGTGCATAGTTTCGCGCCAGAGGCCGCGATATTGCCGAGTTTCTGCTCCACCATCGCGCCGGAAACATCCGAGTTCTTCAGCGAGAACGTGCCGCCAAACCCGCAGCATTCGTCGGAATCAGGCAGCTCACGGAAGTCGATCCCATCGACCGTGCGCAGCAGGCTGGGCTGGCGATCTTCCAGCCGCAGCAACCGTTTGCCGTGGCAGGACGGGTGGTAGGTGACGGTGTGCGGGAAGTAGGAACCGAGTTGGGTCGCGGCGTCGGTGATCCCGAGGACGTCGATAAGCAGCTGCGACAGTTCGTAGGTGCGTCCTGCGACGTCCTCAGCTTCCCTCGCGAGCTGTTCTTCACCGGCGGCGCGGGCGACTATCGGCTGCTGGTGGCCGAGCGAGGCGACGCAGGAACCGGACGGGGCAACGGCGTAGTCGAAGCTTTCCGACGAAAACGCCTGCACATGATTGCGAACCACCGGGAGTGCCTCGTCCAGATATCCGCTGTTGGCGTGCATTTGGGAGCAACATCCTTGGCCCGCTGGGTACACCACCTGGTGCCCGAGGCGTTCCAGGATGCGGACGGTGGCTAAGGCGACTCTCGGATACATCGCGTCAACGATGCACGTGGAAAAGAGTGCGATTTTCAATGGGTCCTCCGGGGGTGAGTGCGGTTATTTTTTCAACAACCTTTGTGGTCAGACCATAGTAGAACGGTGAGGTAAATCACGCAAATGGCAAAAATATTCCTGACACCACTTGACGAACGTGACCCGCAACACATATTCTCCTGTGGACTGACCACACAGGTTGGCTGTGAGTTGTAAGCGCGAGCGCCTTATCGACGACCATCCCCTAGTCGCTCGTTGCCCCCACTTGCCTTCTCCTGCCATCCAAAACAGCAGGTGAACGCCTATCGGAAAGGACTTTTATGGACAATCTCGCTGTCCTGAGCAGCCTGGCATTGCTGCCACTGGTGCTCGTCGGTGTGCTCCTCGCCGGCCTCCATTGGTCGGCTAAACGCGCGATGCCCGTCGGGTACGTGGCTGCTGTCATCGTCGCAATGAGCGTGTGGAAAATGACGCCGATCGGCATTATCGGCGCCACCATTGAAGGCATCATCGTCGCCATCACCATGCTTTATGTGGTGTTCGGCGCCCTGCTGCTGCTCTCCACCCTCACCATCGGCGGCGCAATGACCACCATCCGCGCCGGCTTCAACGGCATCTCGGAAGACCGTCGCATCCAAGCGATCATCATCGGCTGGCTCTTCGGCTCCTTCATCGAAGGCGTCTCCGGCTACGGCACCACCGCAGCCGTTGTGGCCCCACTGCTGCTGGCCATTGGATTCCCGGCAATGGCTGCCGTTATGGTCGGCCTCGTCGTCCAATCCACCCCGGTGAGCTTCGGCGCCGTGGGTACCCCCATCCTGGTCGGCGTCAGCGGTGGCCTCGGCGGAGACTCCGCAGTGGCAGAACGCGCCGCGGCACTGGGACTCACCATGCCCGACTTCCTCGCCCACATCGGTTTCCACGTTGCCGCCATCCACACTATTGTTGGCATCCTCATTCCGCTGTTCATCGTCACCATGCTCACCGGATTCTTCGGACCGGAGCGCAGGTTCCGCGACGGCCTGGAAGTCTGGCCGTTCGCCATCTACGCATCACTGGCCATGACCATTCCATACGTCCTGGTAGCCCGCTTCCTCGGACCTGAATTCCCAGCACTGTTCGGTGGCATCTTCGGCATGACACTGGTCATGTACACCACCAAGCGCGGTTTCCTCGTCCCCAAAACCACCTTCCGCTTTGGTCCCCGCTCCGGCTGGGAAGCACACTGGATGGGAACCATCGAACCAGCAGAAGTATCCGAAGAAGCGCCACGCATCACCCGCGCCCGCGCCTGGGCCCCCTACATCCTGATGGCAACGTTGCTGGTAGCGTCCCGCGTCATCGGGCCTCTGAAGGAATGGCTGGTCGGCCTAGCCATCCCATTCAAGGACATCCTCGGTACCGGCATCTCCACCTCCATCCAGCCGTTCTATCTCCCAGGCTTCGTCCTCATCCTCACCTCCGTGGTGGCCTTCTACCTGCAAGGAATGAACAAAGCCCAGATCAAGGAAGCGTTCTCCCTGTCCGGCAAGCAGATCGCCGGCACCGCAGCCTCCCTGATGTTCGCCGTCCCACTCGTGCGCGTGCTCATCCAATCCGGCCCATCGCTCAACGAATCCGGCCTCGCCTCCATGCCAGTGACTATGGCGCAGGCAGCAGCCGCCATCTCCGGCATGTCCTGGCCAGCGATCGCCCCGTGGATCGGTGCGCTCGGAGCCTTCATTGCAGGATCCAACACCGTCTCCAACCTGACGTTCTCCCAGTTCCAGTTCTCAACCGGCGTCGCCATCGGCCTCGACCGCCCAGAACTGATCGTGGCAGCGCAAGCCGTTGGTGGCGCGGGTGGAAACCCCATCGCGATCCACAACATTGTCGCAGCCTCCGCCACGGTCGGCCTGCTCGGACGCGAAGGTGCACTGCTCCGTCAAACCATCTGGGTTACCATTTACTACTGCCTGGCAGGTGGCGCAATTGCCTGCCTCTTCGTCACAGGCTGGGGCCTCAACCTGGGCACCATCATGGCCACACTTATCGTCATTGGGCTCATGATCGTTGCCAGAAAGCTCTGGCACGCTCCAGCTCGACAACCACAAGAGCAGCCGGAAAAGGTTCCAGTTTCGCCTTAACTAAATGTGCAGTAGTTATAGAATGAACTGCTGCACATTTCCCATGTTAAGGAGCTTCATATGTCGCCGGTCCAGCCCCGGGTCTACACCGTCATTCTCGAATGGTTGGAAGAAAAACTCCGCTCCGGCGACATCAGCATCGGCGACAAACTCCCCGCCGAGCGCCAGCTCGCGGAAGACTTTGGGATCTCCCGGGCGTCGGTACGCGAGGCAATCCGCGTCCTCGACGCCATGGGCCTCGTCCGATCAGGCACCGGCTCCGGCCCCAACGCGGGCGCCGTCGTCATCTCCGAGCCTTCCTCCGCGCTGGCCTGGGCCCTGCGCATGCACGTGGCGACCCGCTCGCTACCGGTCAAAGACATCGTCCACACCCGCGTCCTCCTCGAATCCCAAGCAGCACTCGAAGCCGCACACGGCCCAGAAACCCCAGAACGCGCCCACACCCTCGCAGAAGCCCGTCAGCTCCTCGACCTCATGGACGACCCCGACCTACCAAGCGACACCTTCCACGAACACGACGCCCACTTCCACATCCTGCTCACCTCCCTAGCAGGAAACATCGTCGTAGAAACCATCATGGACTCGCTACGCCAAGCAACCATCGGATACGTCGCAGAAATGGTCGCACACCTGCCCAGCTGGGCCGACACTCGCGACCAACTACAAATCCAACACCGCGACATCCTCGCAGCAGTCGAAGACCGCGACGGAGAACGTGCCAGCGAAGCACTCCGCCACCACATCGAATGGTTCTATAGCCTGCGGCGGGAGTTGTAGGGGCGGGGTTTTGCGATGCCCCCCGACATTACCCTCCCGAAGTTCGGGCTGGTGAGAGCATTTTAAGAGCAACCTCGGGGGCGTAATGTCGGGGTCAAGTGCGCTGAGCACACAGCCTCGAGTTTGCTGGGGCACGTGTGAGGTTGAAGCGTCACGAGGGATTTACGTGACTATTGCGCTCGCACATATCGGTAGAAGAGTCAGTGTTCGCGTTCTCCCCGACATTACCCTCCCGAAGTTCGGGCTGGTGAGAGCATTTTTAGACCAACCTCGGGGGCGTAATGTCGGGGCCAACGCTCCACCCCACCAACCTCGGGTTTGCTGGGCCCATCAAGCCAACGCGAACCCCGCTTTCTAGTGCAGGCTTTTTCCTTCGATACCTTTCGGCACCATGAGCACAGCTATGAGGGATAGCAGGGAGATGAAGGCGATGTAACCGCCAATTGCCAGGGATGATCCGGTTTTGTTGAGCAGCATTTGCGCGATCATCGGGGCGAAGGCACCGCCGAAGATGGAGCCGATGGCGTAGGAGATTGATACGCCGGACAGTCGGATTCGGGCTGGGAACATCTCGGCGTAGAGTGCGGATTGTGGCCCGTAGGTTGCACCCAGTAGGAGGCCGAGGATGAGGGCGGCGACACCGAAGAGGTAGATGTTGCGGGTGTCGATGAGCAGCCACATGGGGATGGCGTACACAATCATGGCGACGTAGGCCCAGGCAAAGGTGCGGACTTTGCCGAATTGATCGCCCCAGAGTCCGGACCAGATGGTGCCGATGAGCCAGGTGACGGATCCCAGCAGTGATACGAGGAGGACTTGGGATTTTGGTAGTCCGAGGACTTTGGTGCCGTAGGAGTTGAAGAACGCGATGGCGAGGTATCCAGCAGCGTTGCAGCCTGCGAAGATGAAGGCCGCGATGAATACGTCTTTGGTGTGGTTCTTGAACAGCACTCCCACTGGGGCACTGGATTCCTTTTGCAGCTGCTGAAGCTCAGCGAAAACTGGGGACTCCTCGACCATTTTGCGGATGAAGTATCCGACTGCGATCAGGACGAGTGAGGAGAGGAATGGGATGCGCCAGCCCCAGGCGTTGAATTGTTCGTCGGTGGTGAGGCGGGTGAGAGCCAGCATGAACACGGTGGCAAGGAACATACCTGCTGGCACGCCGATTTGCGGGTAGGAACCGAAGTAGGAGCGGCGGTTAACCGGCGCGTGTTCCACGGCGAGCAGCGCGGCGCCGCCCCATTCGCCACCTGCGGACAGTCCCTGGATGATGCGGAGCAGCACGAGGATGAGCGGCGCCGCGATGCCGATGGTGGCATAGTTCGGGAGCAGGCCCATCGCGACGGTTGCCCCACCCATACCGAATAGTGTCAAGACCAGCACTAATTTACGACCAAAGCGGTCGCCAAGGTGACCGGCGATGATGGCGCCGAGCGGGCGGAAGAGGAAGGAAATTCCAATCGATGCCCAGGACACAATTTGTGCCAGTGCCGGGGAGGTGTTGGAAGCGGGATTGAAGTATTGGGCAGCGAACACCAGGCCAGCAGCCTGCGCGTAGATGAAGAAGTCGAACCATTCGATGGTGGTGCCGACCATCGATCCTGCGAGCACACGGCGGTGTTCCGTGGTTAATGGGGCAGGCGTCGTTTCCGTGGTTGCAGTGGTCATGGGAAGCTCTCTTAGCTCTTAGGCCGGTTATCAACAAGGCGCTTGGCCTTGCCTTCACCGGTGTCAACGTGATCGCGAACCTCAACGCCAACGGTGATGCCGATACGGTTTTTGATCTGTTTCTTCAGGTGGTGTCCTGCATTGTCGCGCTCGCTCTGGGAGAAGTCTGGGTGGCCTTCCACCAGGATCGTCAGGGTGTCCATGCGCCCCTTACGGTCGAGCACACACTGGTATTTGGTTTTCAGTGCAGCTTCTTCGACGATCAGTTCCTCAAACTGCGATGGGAAGCAGTTCACCCCGCGCAGGATGATCATGTCGTCGTTACGCGCGCTGATGCGTTCGAGGCGGCGCATGGATCGGGCGGTGCCCGGCAGCAGGCGCGTGAGGTCGTGGGTGCGGTAGCGGATGACCGGGAACGCCTCTTTTGTCAGCGGCGTAATGACAAGTTCACCGAACTCACCGTCGGGAACTGGCTGCAAAGTTTCCGGATCCACGATCTCTGGGTAGAAGTGATCCTCCCAAATAGTGAGGCCATCCTTGGTCTCGACGCACTCCTGCGCGACGCCTGGGCCCATGACTTCGGAGAGCCCGTAGATGTCTGTGGCATCGATTCCGAGGGCTTTTTCTAGTTCACCGCGCATCCCTTCGGTCCACGGCTCGGCGCCGAAAATTCCGGTGCGCAAGGAGGTTTCTGCCGGGTCCATGCCTTCCTCACGCATGCGGTCAACCACATTGAGCATGTAGGACGGGGTAGCCAGGATAGCGTCCGGTTTGAAATCGCGAATAATCTGCACCTGGCGTTCAGTCATGCCACCGGAGGTCGGAATAGCGGTAGCGCCGAGCTTTTCGACGCCGTAGTGCGCACCCAAACCGCCCGTGAAAAGCCCATATCCGAAAGCCACCTGCACCTTGTCGCCCGGACGCACACCACCAGCACGCAGAGATCGAGCCACCAAGTCGGCCCAAATTTCAATGTCATTGCGCGTGTATCCCACGACTGTTGGCAACCCGGTGGTGCCCGAGGACGCGTGGATGCGAGCGATCTGGTGATCACCCACCGCAAACATGCCGAAGGGATATTCGGCGCGCAGGTCTTTTTTCTCAGTGAAGGGGAATTTAGCCAAGTCGGACAGCTCTTTGAAGTCGTCCGGGTGCACGCCCATTTCATCAAAGACACGGCGGTAGTGCGGAACGTTGAAGTAGGCGTGACGGATGGTGTTCTTCGCACGGGCGGTTTGCAGCGCGGTGATCTCATCGCGGGAGGCAAATTCGATCCCCGTTTCAGGGCCGTGATGAGTGGACATGATGTCGTATACAGAAGTCACGTGTGAATCCAACTTTCTTATCGAACCGGACTTTACTGACCGATCGTTCAGCTAATGTGTGACTCACACTACAACAAAGCAGGTGACCTACGCCACCTTTTTTGCAAAACTTTGCCGGATTTTTGTTAGTGAAGTTTCAGGCGCTAAAGCTGCAAACCCAAGAACGCCATCGTTTCCACAATGTCGGCAACCTCATCTTGATCCAAGGCCCCCTCAGGCGAGTACCACTCCACCAGCGAATTAATCATGCCGAACAACAATCGTCCAGCCACATTGGGCGCCACATCCGGATCGAGCGCCCCCTCCTCCTGCGCAGCGGAAACGAGGCCGACCAGGTAGTTGGTAAATTCACGCCGTCGTGCCAACGCCTCCAATTCCACTTCAGAGTTTCCTCGTAGCCGGAGCAAAAGAGTGACATATTCCGGCTCCCGGCACAGCGCCAGCGTGGTGCCACGCACCAACAGCCGAAGCCTCTCCATCGCCGGACCTGGCAGTTCTTCTACCTCCGCGACCAGGTCATCAAGCAGGCTGAGCGCCCGGTCGGTGGCATACTTCAACAATTCTTCCTTCGAGGAAATGTGATGATAGATCGCAGACTTGGAGAGACCGAGAACCTTGGCCAGGTCGCCCATACTGGTTGCTTCGTAGCCACGCGCATTGAATTCCTGCACCGCAATACGCATAACATCATCGCGACTATAACCGGGCCGACCTTGCTTTACTTGACGCCGTACTTGACTTCCCACACCTGTCAACGATACCCATTCCGAACGATCGTTCAGAAACTTGGTGTCGTGCGCCACATTTTGTGCTTAGCTGGTGGCCATGAATCATCCAATCCTTGCCCCCGGAGTTGCGGCGGGCCCCGAATTTGAGCATGTTCGAACGATGTTCGCTGACGATCCGGCCACCACCGATCTTGGCGCGGCCATCACACATCTAGCGGTCGGCGAATGCGATGGACACTTCACAGTCCAGCACAAACACTGCAACGGCCATGGCACTGTCCAGGGCGGCATTCTCTTCACTTTCGCCGATTCCCTGTTCGCCGGTGCCTGCAATGCCGCAGGTGAGACTGCCGTGGCGACCCACAATTCAATCCACTACATCGCCCCCGCCTTTGAGGGGCAGCGCATCGACGGCCATGCCCGTACCGTGCAGTCGTGGGGTCGCAATGGCTTCGTGGACGTCACCCTCACCTGCGAGGGGAAGCCGGTCGCGGAATTTCGAGGGACTTTCCGGATGTTACCGGGCCGGCCAGAGAAGCGATAACCCGCAATTCCAGTAACCCCGATCACATTTCTACTTGATCCAAGTCACATCTCCCCATATACTGACCGAACGATCAGTAATTAACTGAGGAGATGCCATGACCCCTGAAGAACACTTCGATAACCTCATCGCAGAAGATTCCCGGATCGAACCCACCGACTGGATGCCGGAGGGCTACCGAAAAACGCTGACCCGCCAGATCAGCCAACACGCCCACTCCGAAATCATCGGTATGCAGCCAGAAGCCAACTGGATCACCCGCGCCCCAAGCCTCAAGCGCAAGGCGATCCTCATGGCAAAGGTCCAGGATGAAGCCGGCCATGGTCTTTACCTGTACTCTGCTGCGGAGACACTCGGCACCGACCGCGACACCCTCGTGGATCAACTGCTCGAAGGCAAAGCCAAGTACTCCTCGATCTTCAACTACCCGGCGCGCACCTGGGCAGATGTCGGCGCCATCGGCTGGCTTGTCGACGGCGCAGCGATCTGCAATCAGGTCCCGCTGTGTCGCTGCTCCTACGGACCTTATGGCCGTGCCATGGTGCGCGTGTGCAAGGAGGAATCCTTCCACCAGCGCCAAGGCTGGGAGATCCTGTACGAGCTCGCCCACGGCACCCCGGAGCAGAAGCAGATGGCACAGGAGGCGATCAACCGATTCTATGGCCCGGCCCTACAGATGTTCGGCCCACCGGATGACGATTCGCCGAACTCCAAGCAGTCCATGGCGTGGAACATCAAGCGTTTTTCCAATGATGAACTGCGACAACGCTTCGTGGACATGATCGTGCCACAGGCCGAGGCCTTGGGTCTGCACTTCGAAGATCCCGACTTGAAGTGGAACGAAGAACGCGGTCACTACGACTTCGGCGCGCTGGACTGGGACGAGTTTTTCGGCGTCATCAAGGGCGACGGCCCGTGCAATGAGCAGCGGATGCAGCGGCGTCGAGAAGCCTTTGAGCAGGGCGCTTGGGTGCGGGAAGCCGCAGCCGCCTACGCCGAAAAGTACGAGTCCAACGACACCTCTCTGATTGCGTAAAGGAAAAGCACATGTCTAACAACTGGCCACTGTGGGAAGTTTTCGTCCGCACCAACCGCGGTCTTTCTCACGTCCACGCTGGGTCGTTGCACGCCCCCGATGCCACGATGGCGCTGCGCAACGCGCGTGACCTGTACACCCGTCGTAATGAAGGCACCTCCGTGTGGGTTGTTCCTGCCGAGGCTATCACCGCTTCTGACCCGGATTCCAAGGGCGGATTTTTCGAGTCCGCGCAAGGCAAAAGTTTTCGCCACGCCACCTACTACACCAAGTCTGAAGGGGTGAAGCACCTGTGAGCATCACGACGACCGACTCCGCCACCCGCCAGTCCATGGGCGACGCCATCACCGCGGAGGACATTCAAAACTCTGGTGTGACCGCCCCCGAGAAGGTCGCCGAGTACGCACTCACCTTGGGTGACGACGCCCTCATCCTGGCCCAGCGCCTCGGCTGGTGGGTCTCCCGCGCCCCAGAAATGGAAGAAGATATCGCCCTAGCAAACATTGCCCTCGACCTGCTGGGGCACGCCCGCTTCCTCCTGTCCTACGCTGGCACCGCCTGGGGCAAGACCGAAGACGACCTCGCCTACTTCCGTAACGAGGAAGAGTTCCGTTCCTGCCGCTTGGTAGAGCAGGAAAATGGCGACTTTGCGCACACTATCGCCCGCCAGCTGCTGTTTTCCTACTACGCCCACGGGCTGTACACCGCTCTGCTGGAATCCCAGGATGACACCCTCAAGGCGATCGCGGCGAAGGCCATCAAGGAAATTGAGTACCACGTGGACCACGCCTCCCAATGGTTGCTGCGGCTGGGGCTAGGTACTGAGGAATCCCACACTCGCATGCAAAAAGGTCTGGACCACATGTGGCCCTACCTGGCGGAACTTTTTGAAGACCAGCCGATCCACTCAGAACTCGAGGGCATCGCGGTGAAGCCATCCACCCTGAAGGCCGAGTTTGACGAACGGATCGCGTGGATCATCGACAAGGCAGGCCTGGAACTCCCGCAGGCCAAGCAGGCCCGCTCCGGGCACCGCACGGGAATGTTCTCCGAAGAACGCGGCTATATTCTCGCCGAAATGCAGGTGCTCGCCCGCCAGCACCCAGGCGCCACCTGGTAGCGAGGTCATCATGCACGAGCTCAGGCCCACCACGGAACGTGAAGCGCAGCTGTGGGATGCTGCCGCCACAGTACCCGACCCGGAAATCCCGGTTATTTCGATCGCTGACCTTGGGATTTTGCGTGGGGTGCGGTTTGACGGGGAACAACCGGTCATCACAATCACCCCAACCTATTCCGGATGCCCCGCTATGGAAACTATCTCCACAGATGTCAAAACCGCAGTGGAGCAAGCAGGGTTTCCTCGCCCCAGCATTGATCTCGTGCTCCACCCCGCGTGGACGACCGATTGGATGACGGAAACCGGCAAGCAACAGCTAGAGGAATATGGCATCGCACCACCGCGTCGTGAAGCACGCAGTAGCGGCCCTATCCCCCTTACCCTCAGCGCCCCGGTGACCTGCCCACGCTGCAAGTCGCGCAATACCTACAAACTCAGCCACTTCGGCTCCACGTCCTGCAAAGCGCTCTACAGCTGCCGGGACTGCCACGAGCCATTCGACTACTTTAAGGTGCACTAATGAACAAGAAGGTGTCATTCAACCCGCTACCGGTCTCCGGGATTCGCCGCCTCACCGACCACGCCGTGGAGGTATCCTTCGAGGTCCCAGCTGAGCTCGCCGACGACTACAACTACATCCCCGGCCAGTACGTAGCGCTCCGCAAAGACATCGACGGCCAGGAAGTGCGCCGCTCGTACTCCATCTGTGCAGTGCCCGAGCGCTTACCGACGGGCGCGTCTGTGATCAAGGTGGGCATCAAGAGGAATCTCGGTGGCGTATTCTCTACCTGGGCCAACACCGAGTTGCAGGTTGGCGACACCATCGACGTGATGAACCCACAAGGGGCATTCACCTCACGCACCCACGTCACCTTCCTCAACGACCCGTCCGCTGCTGGCAAAGGAAAGAAACACCTGGTAGCCGTCGCAGCTGGCTCCGGCGTCACCCCCATCATGGCAATCGCGGTCGCTTTCCTCGAGGCCGCCGACGACCACACCTTTGAGCTGGTTTACGCCAACAAAGGCGCGGGAGACGTGATGTTCGCGGAGGAGATCGGCGACCTCAAGGATAAGTACCCGTCCCGCTTCGCAGTGCACCACGTGCTCTCCCGAGAAAACCGCGTGAACCCGCTGTTCACCGGCCGTATCGACAGCGAGCGCCTGGAATCCTTGCTGGATAACGTCCTTGATTCCGGCGCCGACGAATGGTTCCTCTGTGGTCCCTTTGAGCTGGTTCAGCTGTGCCGCGACACGCTATCTGCCCGCGGCGTGCCGGAAGACAGCGTCCGTTTTGAGCTGTTCACCACCGGAAAACCAGGCGATGCGCCAGCCGGTCAACAGGGGCGCGAGGTGGAGATTAAGGAGGGTGAAGACATTTTCAAAATCAAGTTCACTCTCGATGGGCTCACAGGCGAAGTTGAATCCCCGGTCTCCGCGCACGAAACCGTGCTCAACGCCGCATTGCGCAAGCGTTCCGACGTCCCGTTCGCCTGCGCCGGCGGGGTCTGCGGCACCTGCCGCGCCCGCGTGGTGGAGGGCGAATACGAAATGGATGAAAACTACGCCCTCGAACCGGATGAAGTAGAGCGCGGTTACGTGCTGACCTGCCAAACCCGCCCCACTTCTTCCTGTCTCACCGTTGACTTTGACTCCTAGGAGCTTTTTAGATGATCGAACTGGATATCACTGACAACGTCGCCGAAGTCACCCTGAACAACCCGAAGGCGATGAACGCCCTAGCTGAGCAGGACTTAGTTGACCTGGCCGGGGTCTACACCGAGGCTGCGGCTGCCGGGGTCCGCGCTCTGGTCCTGCGCGGCGAAGGCCGGGGATTCTGCGCAGGCCGCAACATCGCTGGCGTGAACCCGAAGGACGACGACGCCTACGACTACTTAGCTCACAAGGTCACCCCGGTGCTGCGCGAGATGGCTTCCTTCCCAGCGCCGACTTTCGCTGCTGTGCAGGGTGCCTGCCTGGGCGTGGGCCTGGGTCTGGCCATTGCCACTGACATTGTGTACGTGGCCGAGGACGCCAAGATCGGTTCCCCGTTCGCCAACCTGGGTGCCACCCTCGATTCCGGTGGGCACGCCCTGTTTGTCGAGCGGCTCGGCGAGCATCGCGCCATGGACCTTATCGTCACCGGCGATCTGATGACCGGCGCGGATGCTGTGAACGCTGGCTTGTTCTCCCGCGCGGTGCCTGCCGCTGAACTGTTGGAATTCACCCGTGCAAAGGCGGTTAAGGCAGCCCAGGGGGCAACGCTCGCCTTCATGAAGTCCCGTGCCCTGGTACACCAGATCCGCGATGAGCGCATCGGACTCTGGGAGTCTCTGGAAGCCGAGAATGTAGCCCAGGGCGAACTGTGCAGCTCAGAGGACTATTTCGAGGGCTTCGCCGCCTTCCAGGAAAAGCGCCGTCCAGAATTTAAGGGGAAGTAACGTGACTGCATATCTCGTATCCGGAACCCGCACCCCGGTGGGCCGCTATGGTGGCGCGCTGTCCTCCGTCCGCCCCGATGACCTGGCTGCTTTGGTGGTCAAGGCTGTGGTCGAGGACTCTGGGATCCCGCCCGAGGCCGTGGATGAAGTGATCCTCGGTAATGCCAACGGCGCTGGTGAAGAGAACCGCAATGTGGCCCGCATGGCCTGGCTGCTCGCCGGTTTCCCTGATTCCGTACCGGGCATCACCGTCAACCGCCTCTGTGCCTCCGGCATGTCCGCGATTGCCCTGGCCACCGCCATGGTGGAATCCGGCCAGGCCGACATCGTTGTCGCAGGTGGCGTAGAGTCCATGTCCCGCGCGCCATGGGTTATGGAAAAGCCCTCAACCGCGTTTGCCAAGCCCGGCGAAATCTTCGATACCTCGATTGGTTGGCGCTTCGTCAACCCGGTTTTCGCAGCTCAGGACAAGATGACCTACTCCATGCCGGAGACCGCCGAAGAGGTCGCACGCCGCAGCAACATCTCCCGCGAGGACGCCGACGCCTTTGCCGTCCAGTCCCAGGAACGGGCGTTGGCCTCGCGTGGCTTTATGGCTGCCGAGATCACCCCGGTACCGGTGAAGGACCGCAAGGGCAACGTCACGCTCGTGTCCGAAGACGAGGGGCCGCGCGCCGGCACCACCCCGGAGGTGTTGGCCCGCCTGCGGCCCGTCGTTAAGGGCGGCGAGGTGGTCACCGCCGGCAATTCGAGCTCGCTTAACGACGGCGCGTCC
Organism: Corynebacterium sp. NPDC104732; assembly: GCF_055583565.1. NCBI lineage: Bacteria > Bacillati > Actinomycetota > Actinomycetes > Mycobacteriales > Corynebacteriaceae > Corynebacterium > Corynebacterium sp. NPDC104732. Next base: position 173,579 of record NZ_JBVJNS010000003.1, on the reverse strand, counting down.
GCCATCATCGTGGCCTCCGAAGCAGCCCTGTCCAAGTACGGTCTCAAGCCGCGTGCCCGCGTCATCGCAAATGCGGCCGTGGGCCTGGAACCTGCAGTGATGGGCCTGGGCCCGATCCCAGCGACCCGCTCAGTGCTTGATCGCGCTGGTTGGTCCACCTCGGATGTCGACGCCTTCGAGATCAACGAAGCCTTCGCCACCCAGTCGCTTGCCACCGTCCGTGAGCTGGACCTTGATCCCGAGAAAGTGAACGCGTGGGGCGGCGCCATCGCCCTTGGCCACCCGCTCGGTTCCTCCGGTTCTCGCATCACCGTCACTCTGCTGAACCGCCTCGAGCAGACCGGTGCGTCTCGCGGCGTAGCCACCATGTGCGTCGGCGTCGGCCAGGGCACTGCTATCGCTATCGAAAGGGTATAAATGTCTGCTCTGACCATTGACTACTTGGACGATCGCGTCGTTGCGACGATGTCGCGCCCCGAGGTCCGCAACGCCATCGACGCGCAGATGATCGCCGAATTCCACGAGCTCTGCGCAACGCTGGAAAACGACCCAAAGATCCTCATCATCACCGGCGCCGAAGGGATTTTTGCCTCCGGCGCGGACATCGGCCAGCTGCGGGAACGCAGGCGTGACGACGCCCTCCGCGGTGTCAACTCCACCCTTTTTACCCGCATCGCTCGCCTACCGATGCCCGTCATCGCAGCGATCGACGGCTACGCCCTCGGCGGCGGGTCGGAACTAGCGCTAGCAGCGGATTTCCGGCTCGGCACCCCACGCATCAAGGTCGGCCAGCCGGAAACCGGGCTCGGGATCACCGCGGCCGCAGGTGCCTTGTGGCGACTCCGGGAGGTGGTCGGCGAGCCGATCGCTAAGGAAATCCTGCTGGCGGGACGCATCTTGAATGCGGAAGAGGCCCTGGCCTGCGGTTATGTGACGGGATTGCATGAGGATGTGCTGGCAGCGGCGCATGAGTTGGCGGACCGCGTCGGCAAGGAAGACCCGCTGGCTGTGCGCCTCTCCAAGCAGCTGTTCGCCATGCCCGCCGCCGCGCACCCGTACGTGGACAACATCGCCCAGGCAATCTGCTTCGAATCCGAAGCGAAATTCGACCGCATGCAGGCTTTTCTAGATAGGAAGAAGAAATGACACTTTCACGCGTAGGAGTACTAGGTGGCGGCCGCATGGGCGCCGGAATCGCGCACGCATTCCTCATGACCGGAGCTGCCGTGACCGTGGTCGATATTGATCCGGCGGGCCCGCTGGGGCGCATCACGCGCGACGTGGAAAAATCCATCGAACGTGGCGCTTCCGGTTCGGCCTCCGATTACCTGGACCGCTTGACCTGCACCACCGCTGTGTCTGACTTCGCCGGTTGCGAGCTGGTCGTGGAAGCGATTCCGGAAGACTTCTCCCTGAAGGCTAAGGCTTTCGCCGACATCGCGACGGCGGCACCGGAGGCTGTGATCGCGTCCAATACCTCGTCTCTTTCGGTGACCGATCTCGCCTCGGTGGTGCCATCATCCCAGGTCATCGGCCTGCACTTCTTCAACCCGGTGCCAGCCTCGAAGCTCGTAGAGATCGTGGTGGCCGAGACGACCTCTTCGGATCTGGTTGAGCAGGCTAAGGAATGGGTCGCAGCGTTGGGCAAGACCCCCATCGTGGTCAAGGACTCCCCTGGCTTCGCCTCTTCCCGCCTCGGCGTCGTCATCGCCCTTGAAGCGATCCGCATGGTCGAAGAAGGCGTCGCGTCCCCAGAGGATATCGACAATGCCATGGTCCTTGGATACAAGTTCCCGGTTGGCCCGCTCGCTTTGACGGACATTGTTGGGCTCGACGTGCGAATGGGTATCTCCGAATATCTGGCCTCCACCCTCGGCGAACGATTCGAACCACCAGCACTCATGCGCGAGATGGTGGCTCGGGGCGAGCTCGGTAGGAAGACCGGGAAAGGGTTCTATTCCTATTAAGCTGGCCGGATTTCCTTATTCAATTGGGATATATCCCCGGTATTTTGTACCTATGGATAAGGAAATTCGACAAGCTTCCCACTGGGTCCTCGCGTTCCGCCCAACCGGCACGCCTACTGCAGAGAACTTCCGCTTGGAAACCGCAGAGTTGCCTGCCCTGCAGGACGGCCAGGTGCTGGTGAAAAACGTCGTGGCCTCGGTGGATCCGTACATGCGCGGGCGCATGAATGATGTGAAGTCCTACATTCCGCCGTTCCAGATCGATGAGCCACTGACCGGCGGGGCCATCGGCGAGGTGATCGAATCTCGTTCCGACGCACTCCCGGTCGGCACGATGGTCTCCCATCTCCTGGGCTGGCGGACGCACGCTGTGCTGAATGAAGGGGAGGCAACGGTCGTCGATACGCGTGCGATCGCGCCCGCAACCTACCTGGGTGCTCTTGGTATGCCGGGGCTCACGGCGTACGTCGGGCTGATGAAGGTCGCGGAATTCAAGGAAGGCGACGCGGTGTTTGTGTCCGGCGCTGCGGGTGCCGTGGGGCAGATGGTCGGGCAGCTGGCCAAGCAGTTCGGAGCGTCCCGCGTCATTGGTTCGGCGGGGTCGCCGGAGAAGGTGCAGCACCTGCTTGACCTGGGTTTTGATGCCGCATTCAATTACAAGGATGCTGCGGTGGCCGAGCAGCTGAAGGCGGTGGCTCCGGAGGGCATCGATGTGTACTTCGACAATGTGGGCGGCGACCATCTTGAAGCCGCAATCGCCTCGCTGAACACCTTCGGCCGCGTCGCGATGTGCGGCGCCATCGCCCAGTACAACGCCACCGAGCCGACGCCGGGGCCACGTAATCTGGGCCTAGCGATCGGCAAGTGCCTCACCCTGCGCGGCTTCGTCGTGGGGCAATACGCCCAGTTCGGCGGCGAATTCCGCGAAAAAGTAGCGCCTTTGCTTCTCGACGGCTCCATTCGCACCGACACCACAGTCCGCCACGGCATCGAGAACATGCCGAACGCATTCCTTGAGCTGTTCACCGGCGGAAACCGCGGAAAGATGGTGGTGGAGATTTAGGGGTTTGGCGACGCACCGCCGTCTTGTGCCATGCGGCGGTCGTACTCAGCTTGCAGATTCATCCAAAGCTGTTCAGAAGTTCCAAAACAATTCGCTAGCAAACGAGCCAGAACTGGGGTTATTGACTGCCTACCCTGGATAATCTTCTGAACCACACCAAGTCCAATATCAATTTCAATTGCTAGATCCTTGGCAGTCATTCGGTTAGGCCGGAGGAAGTCGTCCAATAGAACTTCACCAGGATGAACCGGCCTTTGCAGTGCATCATTGTCAACAACTGTCATCTTTTCATCATTTCTGCTTGAACTAGAGAGACTTTTGTTGCCCCTCTAAGTAGTCCCTTCTCTACAAAAGAAGTATAGATTCCAACGTGGACGGTCGTTCGAATATTGCGTCGTTCACGCTCCGAATGACGTACACAGCTCGCTTAATTAATTTTATTCACCCACGATCATCTCGCCAGCTTTCGCTATTTTCAACCATCTAGCTGGACATTTGATCAAAATTTCCACCTACAAACGTGAATTACGACCTCTTTATAGATAGCTGTGTATGTCATTCACTTGCCTTGTGTGCGTGTATGCCTTACGATGAAGGCATCGAGGGAAAATAACCCCGTCGAGAGCAGCTAGATAAAGGATTGAAAATGACATACACGACCACTCAAACTCCTGATAGCATTAATGCCAATCGGAAGTCACGCACCCACTACTTCATCGACATCGAAAATTTCAATGGAGGCCCCGTTCACACTATTGACGAGTCGAACCGCTGCTACGACGAATTGTCTAGCATGCTTGGCTTCGACAAGACGGCGCAGATCACAATCGCCGCGGACATCACCACTATTACAAACCTCCACCAAAGTTGGAATCCATTCCGCATCCTCCGGGGATGGGGGGGGAAACGGTGCCGACTTGGCCCTCATCGAGTCAATGTCGAACGTCATCCTCGCTGAAGGCGACGACATCGTGGTGGTATCTGGCGATGGAATCTTTACCGACCAGATCGACGCTTTGGTAGCCCGAGGTTTCCAAGTTCACGTGTTCTCAGAAGTGACTGCTCTCAACAACCGACTCAAGTTGGCCGCAACTACATGGACAACTTTCGAATACGACTCCAACAACGCAAAGGATTCTTATGCTTTCGCCTAACCCACAGGGCACTCTCGCGCTCAAGGATATTGCTGACCTTGCAGAGGTCAGCCGAGCTGCTGTCAGTAACTGGCGCGCTCGCTACGCAGACAGCTTCCCCGAGCCTGTCCCCCTCTCTACTCCTCGCCGGCCGCTTTTCGACGCCCAAGAAGTCCTCACTTGGCTGACCGAACATGACCTCTTGCCAGCAGGAATCGAAGACAAGAAGACCTCACTCCGCCTTAGAGCAATTCTCAATACCTTGGCCAATGAAGGGTTGAACCCGGGCGAATTGGCAAAATTTGCCTTGCAACATCTCGCTGGAGAAAGTTCGGAAAGTTCCGAGCTAGTGGCAATCTTTGATGGGCTTTCTACTGAAAAGAAGTCGGTCCTTGCTTCCCTTGTTTTGGAGCATTGTTTCGGCAATCAAGGTCGCGGTTCATTTGGAATGTTCAGCACAAGCAGCTCCCGGGCATCATCGATCCTTGCCTCTGCTGCGAGCACTTCTGTAACGGACAGTTCCATCATTTTCGATCCGACATGCGGCATTGGCGAGACACTCATTCAAACCGGTCTCGCTGGGGGCAAAGAGCTTCGAGCTCAAGACATCTATCCCTTTGCCACCGAAGTCGTCTCTCTCCGCAAGTCCATCAGTGAGCCCCGCCTGTCGGTGGAAAATGGAGATTTCCTGATCACCGATGGATTCGGGGACGATCGCCCTGATGTCATCGTCGCAGAACTTCCATTTGGCATGCGCATCGACAAGGAACAGCGCCGAGCCATGGAACGGACAAAAGTTGGCGCCAACGCTTCTTCATCCAATGGGGATGCAGCTTTCCTTGCCAGAATTGTCGATACGCTTGCCGACGAAGGCCGGGGCTACGCTCTGACACCTTTGGCACCCGCCTTCCAGGGGCCGCTTCGGAAATTCCGATCGAATTTGATGGCGCATGGATGCGTGGAGTTCATCTTCCAGTTGCCGCCACGACTGTTGACCAATACCTCGATCCCGACACTTTTGTGGGTTTTGCGTTCTCCAAACGCTTTAGGTGAAACCCCAACAACGTTGATCGATGCATCCCAAGCAGACAACCGATTGGAACAAATTGGCAGTTGGATTACCTCGCTCCGTAAGGGTGAGCACATTGACGTGCCACATGTTTCGGTTTCCCTCGCTGAATTTGTGACTAGCGAAGGCTCCTTGCTCCCATCTGAGTGGCTGTTTGAAGCTCTATCTGAGCAGGAAGTTGCGAACCGACTGAAGGAACTTGAGTCGGAAATCAATGCCATTTCGAAGAAGCTGGACCAACCAATCCGACTGACCTTCGAGCATGGAAGCTTTGAAAATCCGATTCTCATTTCGCTCCGAGAAGCGATTGAACGGAAGCTGATCAAGATCCTCGATTTGCGACCAAAAGACAAAGCAAATGGCGAGACCAAGAAAGTTCCCAAGATTGCATCAATCAATCTCCCAGAGCCAGAGCTTGTCGAGGTACCGGCAGATGAGGAATGCGCACGTTCAGGCGACATTGTTGCACTGGGTATGAGAGATTCCGCTCTTGTGCCCGGCACTTCCGAGGAATGGGCTGTACCCAACTTTGCCAAGGTCATTCGTGTGCTTGATTCAAAGCTTTCTCCGCGAATCGTAAAAGCCTGCATCGACCACAAGATGCGCGAACGGCGCACAGCGGCTCCAGGTGTGCTCACTCCCGGAACGGTCTTGCGTGGATTCCTAGACATTAAGATCCCATTGCTTACGGACGAGCAATTGGCAGAATTAGACTCTGTCCTGCGAGAACTCGACGAGCGTAAACAACTAGCAGACAAGCTAGGCAACCTCGCGGCTGAGGCCAACGATACTCTCATCGCAGCCACGCTTTTGAAGTAACATCAAGACATTGTCTTACTCCCGACCCGGTTAGGGCCGGGCACAAACCAAGGAAAATTCATGAATCACTCTGAGTTCAAGAGCCGCATCGACAAGATTTGGGATGTTTTCTGGTCTGGAGGTATCGCCAACCCGATGAACGTCATCGAACAGTTCACCTACTTGCTCTTCCTCCGCCAGCTCGACAAGCAGCAAGACAACCTTGATGCGCAACGAGCTTTCGGCAACGAGGTCCCGGCTAGCGCCGATATTTTCCAATCAGATCAGCAAGATTTCCGTTGGAAGAACCTTGTTGCTGAAACTAGCCCGACTCGTCTGAAGGAACTCGTCGACGACCACGCATTCCCTCACATGCGAAATCTCGGCAGCTCTGGCATGGCTGCTCACATGAAGAATGCCAATTTCGGCATCGATAACCCCAATACGCTACGCACGGTTATCAGCCAGATCGATGAACTACCGCTGACCAAGCAGGACCTACTCGGTGATCTCTACGAGTACATGCTCTCTAAGCTCAGCAGTTCAGGCACGAATGGTCAGTTTCGCACCACGCAGCATGTTATCGACCTTATGGTCGAACTCATGCGACCGGCTCCCAACGAGCGCATTATCGATCCAGCGTGTGGCACCGCAGGATTCCTAGTCAACGCGTGGGAGTGGATGCAACACAACTACGAAGAAGCACTGCTTAAGACAAGCACGCGTGAGAAGTTTCATAAAGATGGCCTTACTGGCTACGACAACGATGCCACCATGGTCCGGCTGTCCGCAATGAACCTGTTCATGCACGGCTTCCAAGAGCCGAACATCAAGTACAAGGATTCGCTGGGCCCAATCGATCAACAGGACGAAGATGCTTTCGATATCGTTCTTGCCAACCCACCATTTTCCGGCACCATCGATGCCGCCGGCATGGACAAGAAGCTCAATCGCCTGGCTACCACCAAAAAAACTGAGTTACTGTTCATCAACCGTTTCCTGAGCTTGCTCAAAATCGGCGGCCGCGCAGCCGTTATCGTCCCTGAAGGCGTCCTATTCGGTTCGACCAAGGCTCACAAAGCGATCCGCAAGGAACTCATCGAGAACCAAAAGCTCGACGCTGTCATTAAACTCCCGTCTGGAGCGTTCAAGCCGTACACTGGCGTTTCCACGGCGATCCTTTGTTTCACCCGCACCGACGCGCCTGACACAGACCACGTCTGGTTCTACGAAGTGCGTGCCGACGGCCGCTCCCTCGACGACAAGCGCTCCCCGCTTCTCGACGAACATCTGCTCGGCCCAAGGCCTCTCGACCGTCTACCTGATCCAGATAACCCACTCGACAAGCCACAGACCGTCAATCTCACCGCCGAGCAACACGACAAGAACAACCTCCCTGACGTGGTGAAACGCTTCGCACTGCGTGATGCAAGTGAATTGGATCGGGCCCGCACTGAGCAAAGCTTCTGCGTGCCGGTTTCTGAGATCGTCGACAACGACTACGACCTTTCCATGAACCGCTACAAGGAAATCGTGTTCGAAGACGTGGAGACTCGAGAGCCGATGGAAATCATTGCGGAGATCGAAGCCCTTGACGCTCAGATAGCTACTGGAATGGCGCAGCTTAAGAAGCTGATTGGAGGTGCTGGGAATGACTGAAGATTCAAAGGTAGCGTGGCCGATGGTGCGGTTGAAAGATGTGTGCAGATTCGTCGCAGGCCTAACGTTTAAGAAATCTGACGCATCTACAGAGAAGAGACAAGCTTCCGACATTGCTACACTCCGCGCTGGCAATATCCAAAATGGGAAGATAGTTATGGATGAGTTGGTTTACCTGCCCAATGCCATAATCAAACCGGCACAATATCTAATGGTCAACGACATCTTGATGGCTACCTCCAGCGGGAGCCTAGATGTACTTGGAAAAAGTGCAATCGTAAAAGAAAGCGCAAATATTTCTTTCGGCGCATTCTTGCGTGTGATTCGCCCAAACCCAAATCGTGTCGATCCGACATTTCTATTCCATTTGCTTAGCTCTAATCGTATTCTCGCTGAAATTCGCGCAACTGGAAAAGGCGCAAACATCAACAACTTGCGGTCGAGCAGCCTATCCGAACTGCAAATTCCCCTCCCACCCCTTGCCGAGCAGCGCAGGATCGCGGAGATTCTTGAGGTTACGAATCAAAGACTCAATGCGACTCAAAAACAACTTGAGGAACTTGACGCGATTCGCAACAGTTTGATTCGTGAGATCGATGACCTTACTGCGTCTACCTGTCGACTTGAGGAGATTGCTGCAGTTTCAGGTGGCCTCTCTCTGAGTTCCAAACGCGCGAAAAACCCGATTGAGGCAAACTATCTCAGAGTCGCAAACGTTCAACGAAATTCAATTGATCTCGGCGAAGTGAAGACCATTCGTGTTACTGAACGAGAGTTTGATCGATGCTTGGTCGCCGACGGAGACATACTCATGCTCGAAGCAAATGCAAACCCTCGGGAAGTTGGCAGAGCCGCAATCATTTCTCCAGGAGATCACCGATTTGTATTCCAAAATCATCTATTCCGTGTCCGATCCATTGCCACTTCGCCGATCGTTCTGAACGCACTCTTGTCTGCTCCTTCCGTTCGACTTCAACTTATTCGTTGTGTCAAAACAACTTCGGGACTGAATACAATGACAATCAATCAAGCCCGTGACTTACTCATTCCCGACCTTCCAACGATCGACCAAGAACGATTTGAGTCCCAGCTGCTGAAAATTGAAGAGTTGCGGGGCAAAATCCGAACGCGGATCCGCCTACTTGAAGAGCTCCACCAATCCCTTTCCACTCGCGCTTTCGCTGGTCAACTGTAGGATTTCAGCCAGGAGGTAAGAAATGTCCACACCAGATCAGCCGATTGAGAAGGGCGTCGATCAGCTCGGCGAGTTTGTCATCTACCGCACCCTCGACGACCTCACCGAGGTACACCTGCGTTTGATCGATGGCAGCGTGTGGATGACGCAAGCCGAGATCGCCGAACTTTTCGGCGTCACTAGCGCAACTGTCAGCATTCACCTCAAGAATATCTACGCAGAAAACGAGCTGACCAGGGATCGAACTCTTAAAGAATTTCAAAGAGTTCAGAATGAAGGCGACCGGGACATCGTCCGCAGCCTCAACCATTACAATCTCGACGCCATCATGGCAGTGGGTTATCGTGTCCGCGGACCGCGGGGCGTCCAGTTCCGCACCTGGGCTTCTAGCATACTCACTGAGTATTTGGTCAAGGGCTTTGTGATGAATGACGAAAAGCTCAAAGACCCTCGCGGACAGGATTACTTTGATGAGCTGCTCGCACGGATCCGAGATATTCGATCTTCGGAATACCGGTTCTACGCAAAGCTACGCGACATTTTTAGTTTGGCTGATGACTACGACGCGAAAGCGCCGTCGACAAGACATTTTTTCCAGCGCATTCAAGACAAATTGCACTACGCGATCACTGGATTGACCTCGTCGGAAATCATTGCGACTCGGTGCGATCCACAAGCCGACAACCTTGGCTTAACTTCGTTCAAGGGCAACGTCGTCCGTAAAAGAGATATCACTAGCGCCAAGAACTATCTGACCAAAGACGAGCTCGAGATGCTCAACTTCTTGGTGTCTCAGTACCTCGATTACGCCGAGCAACAGGCCCGTCGCCGTAAGGTCATCCACATGGCGGATTGGATCGAAAAGACCGATTCCTTCATCGAGTTCAACGAGTACGAACCTCTCAAGGATCGTGGCCGTATCACGAGGAAGGAAGTCGAAAAGTTGGCCATCGAGCGGTATGAAATCTTCGACAGTCGACGCCGAGAAAAGGAAGATTCGGTTGTGGAGATTGAACTCCTGGAGCGACTGAAAGAAATGGATCGTCGGATTCTCGCGGATCGAAAGCGACTCGAGCCTCGTAAAGCATCTGACGAGTAGCAAAACAGATAATCTATTAGGTAAAGAAACTGGCATTTTAGGCGTCGAAAAGCGCCACCCCACCTGAGGACTTTGATTGACCACTCCTTCACGCTCCAACTTTGCATTTGTCGGACCTGTCTTCCCACGCCTGCTGAGTGATTGCCGTGGGGCGGAAGCCGCGGCCGTCAGCAACCCACGTGCGTCGGCAATTCAGGCACGTTTCGTCACAGAAGCAATGATCAAACACATCAGTGCGTTCTATGGACTCGAGACAGGTGGAGCGATGCTGGACCTTGCCAGAGCGCCTAAGTTCCGCCAGGTTGTACCACCGAGCATCCAAAATAAGATTCATGCGCTGCGCAAGATCGGCAATGTTGCGGCTCACGAGGATAAGCATATCGAGCAACAAGTAGCTATCCACGCCATCGCCCACCTGTATGACCTCATGGTGTGGGCAGCCGCCAACGTGGCCGACCGCGGCCGCGCGGCGATTCCTAACGAGGCATTCGATCCGCAAATCCTCTTTGACGCACCAAAACAGCAGGCAAAGACCGCAGCTCAGTTGCGAAAGCTACAGTTTGAACTTGATCAGCGTGAGCAACAGCATGCCCTCCAGCTCTCGGAGGAACGCGAACGGCTGCGCGCTGAACGCGAAGAACACCTGCGCCAGCAGGAACGCTTCCGGAAGGAATCCGCCGAACAAGCAGCCGAAATTGCACGTCTTCGCGCCGAACTCGAAGAAAAGACTCGCGCGGAGCTAGTTGAAGCTCAGGCCGAGGCAGGAGCAGTAGACACCACTGCGAACTTTGCCATCAGCGAGGCCGATACCCGCCGCGACATCATCAATCCAATGCTCGCTGCCGCCGGCTTCTCCGTTGAAAAAGGGAATGTACGCGAGGAAGTGCAGTTGCCTTCGGGACGCGCAGATTATGTTCTCTACGGTGAAGACGGCAAGGCCTTGGCCGTAGTTGAGGCGAAGAAGCCGTCGGTAAGCATCTCAGCGGGTCGACAGCAAGCGGCACGGTACGCACGCGAATTAGAAGCCCAATTCGGCCAGCGACCAATCATTTACTACACCACGGGCTACCTGGTTGAAATGTGGGATGACGTAGCACTCCCTAGTGGAGTTGAACCAAAACCACGCGAAGTAGATGGCTACGCGACCGCACGCGAGCTGTACCAACTGATTAGGTTCCGCACGCTTCGCCAAGATCTGACCAAAGTGACGCACGATTCCGAAATTGCGGGACGCCCCTACCAAGCAATCGCGATCCGGGCCGTCGCGGAGCACCTGAGCGATGGGTACCGTAAGGCCCTGCTAGTCATGGCTACCGGAACTGGCAAGACTCGTACTGCCATTGCTTTGGTGAAAATGCTGAAGGATGCTGGCTGGGTGAAGAACGTGCTGTTCCTTGCCGACCGCAAAGCACTGGTGAACCAAGCTGCGAAAAACTTCTCCGCCCTATACCCGGATGCGGGAATCGTAAACCTACTGAAGGAATCCAAAACCGATGGCACGGTTTATCTGTCCACCTACCAATCCATGATCAAGCAACTTGGGGAGAAGTTCACCCCATACGCTTTTGACTTGGTTATCGTGGACGAAGCTCACCGCAGTATCTACCGACGCTACCGGCGTATCTTCGATTATTTCGACTCCTACCTCATTGGCCTTACTGCCACGCCACGTGACGAAATCGACCACAATACATACTCGATGTTCGACCTCCAGGACGGCCAACCGACCACGGAATACTCACTCGAACAAGCAGTGTCCGAAGGCTACCTAGTTCACTACCGTCCGTACGCGGCGGAATCAATCATCCTGCAGACTGGCGTCCGTTACGAAAACTTGTCAGAAGAAGACAAGGTCAAATGGGATCTCGCGGAATGGGGTACCGACGAAGATGGAAACAAACTCGAGTCCCCTGAGGGAGCCGACGCGTCTGAAATCAACGCCAAGCTCTACAACCTGAGCACCATCGACCTGGTCCTGAAGCAGGTACTTACCCACGGCATCAAAGTTGATGGAGCAGACCGCATCGGCAAAACGATCATCTTTGCTCGCAACCAATATCACGCAGATTTGATCTACAAGCGGTTCTCGGTGGTCGACCCGAAGGTGAGCGCTGAAGTGATTACCTCCGGCGTGGACAATCCAGACGAACTCATTGAGCGGTTTGAAGACCCGTCACCTCGTGGAATCGATGTTGCCATCAGCGTCGACATGCTCGACACCGGAATTGACGTCCCAGAGATCGTCAACCTTGTTTTCTTCAAGCCCGTTCATTCCCAAACCAAGTTCTGGCAGATGATTGGACGAGGCACCCGCACTCGAAAGGACCTCTTCGGCGAAGGCCTAGACAAAGAAGAGTTCTTCGTCTTTGACTATTGCGACAATCTGCGCCACTTCGCTGGTGCGGACAAGCCTGCCACCGAAGGTTCTAAACAACGGTCACTGTCCGAGCGACTGTTCCTCCGCCGCCTCGAGCTGTTGGACAAATCAAAGGATGTCGAATTGCGGGCGTCCATTAGAACCCACCTTCAGAAGCAGCTGGGAGGCGTGCCAGAGTCTAGCCCGCTGGTCAGCCCCAAGGCCCGGCCCATTCTAGACCGCTATCGTGAGCCAGCTTCATGGGAAAGCCTCAGTGCGGCGGACTACGCTGATATGGAAGAACACCTTGCCAATCTTCCGTTCGCATCTGCCGCGGAAAATGAGCATGCCAAACGCTTTGACCTAGTTGTCCTTGGCTGCCAGACGGCAGTGGCCGAGGAACAGCCCGTGCCCGATGGCCTTCGTTTACGCGTCCAACGACTCGCTACCAACCTGCTCACGAAGCTCAACGTCAAGGCAATCGCCGCCCAAGCGAAGCTCCTTGAACAAGCCGCATCCGATGAGTGGTGGGACGGTGTCACCGAAATGGAACTGGAAGTGCTCCGACGGAGAATGCGCTCACTCGTCCACAATGTAGATAGAGGCCAGCGCAACGCCGTCGTCATGGACATCAAGGACGAACTCGGCGAACTCAACCTCATGTCCCTACCGCTCGAAGGGGCAGCCGGAACAGTCGTCGAAAGTACCGTTGAGCAGAAGATTCAGGCTGTGTTGGATAAGCACGGCGACGCTCTTGTGCTGCAAAAGATTCGGCGAGCAAAGCCTCTCACGGGAGTAGACATCGTCTCATTGGAGCAACTTGTTGCATCGGCTGGCATTTCAGATGTTCCTAGTCTTCGCACCGAGCTCGGGATGTCGCTTCCGAGGTTCGTCCGTACGATGGTGGGCCTCGAAGAAACCGCAGCTCGAGAAATTTTTGCGGACTGGATTTCAGGCAGTCGACTCAATGCCACGCAGCTGGCGTTCCTCAATCGAGTTGTCGGCGGCCTGGTACAAAACGGCATCGTGACAATGGGCGATCTGTGGGAGGCCCCCTACAACGACTACGGAGATCCGCTCGATGTCTTCGACGGAAATACAGCCATGGTGTATGACCTGCGGGATCGATTGCAACGGATTGAGCAGTCTGTGGAGGAGATTTCTTAGTGATCAGCCAATGCACCTGGATGCTTGCGCTCCACCGGTCGCTTCTACCCGGAAGACGCAGGAACGAATGCGTAAAAGCAGTGTCTAACCTGGCTTTTCCGCCCGGGCAATGAGATCCAATAGGGCACTGACCGGCACGTGGGCGTCACCGTCAGCACGCTTGGATACGTATTCCGTGACGATTTCGCGAAGCTTCGCTCCTGTGGTTTTGCCTTCCGTCTCGGCCATATCGCTCACTGCGTTGAGTACGGAAAGTGGCATCCGGACTGAGTATGACGTCATAGCTTCTGATGGCTTAGGAGGTCGATACCCTTCGGGCCGGCGCACAAGACATGCCCCACTCATCGCCGCCGACTGATCAGTGTTGTCATAGAACTCGGCAAGCTCGTGATATTTATGGTCATCGTTTTCCATTTCGAAACTCCCTGTGTTCGGCCAATGCCATGTCACGAGCGGTGACACAGAACTTTCGACCATCTTCGGCTGCCGTTCCCCGGGCATGACAACCCTTTAATCCGTGAGTGTATGCGTTTCGCACACGGCAGGTCAATGGCATATTTCCCCCGTTTCACCAATGTCCGCCACAACACTAGCGAGAGTTCAAAAACAGGGAGGGGAGCTATCCACAGACTGCCCGATCGGGCATCTAGGGAGTGAAGCTATCCACAGCCCCTACACCCGATCCACGATAGCATCAGCACGCGCCGCCTCGAGCGCAGCTGACAGATCACCCAGCGGTTCCACGATGGCGTTGGTGATGCGCACGGTACAGAGCCGCTCCCCCGTTTCCTCGGCCGTGATGACCACTTCGTGCGAGGTCAGCGTGCGCCCGAGCTTGATGGGAGTGGCGACCGCGCGAACATAGCCAGAGCGCGCGCCCCGGTGGTGGGTAGCGTTGATATCCACGCCCACGCAGGCTTTGCCAAGGGTGGAGGCGTATTTCAGCGCAGCCCACGAGCCGGCCATCTCACCGAGGCAGGCCATCGCTCCCCCATGCAAGGCTCCTAGGGACTGACGGTTGCGCTCGACCGGCATGCGCACCTCGACACGATCGACCGACTCGGAAACGACTTCAACGCCCATCCGAATGTCCAGCTCACCGAGCGAAATATTAACTGGATCCATGTAAACCTCCCAAAGCCTTTGTGATCTACGTTATACTCTAGAACATTCCCAACCGAACGTTCAGTAAAGGATGGAAAATGCTTGTTCCTAGCTACCTCTCCGGCCAGTGGACCACCCCGAAATCCCCTAGCAAAGTCACCGACGTACTGGACGCCCGCACCGGCGAAGTAATCGCCCAGGTCAGCACCGAAGGCCTGGACATCGCCGGCGCCATCGACTACGCCCGCACCACGGGCCAGGAGGGCCTCGGCGAGCTCACCATCCACGAGCGAGCCCTCAAACTCAAGGAACTCGCACTCTTCCTCGGCGAACACAAGGAAGAGCTTTACCGCATCTCCGATTCCACCGGCGCAACGCAGCGCGACCACTACATCGACATCGACGGCGGCATCGGCACCCTGTTCACCTTCTCCTCCAAGAGCCGCCGCGAACTTCCCAACTCCCAGGTCATCGTGGACGGCCCCACCGAGCCACTTTCTAAAGACGGCTCCTTCATCGGCACGCACATCTACACCCGCATCCCGGGCGTCGCGGTGCAGATCAACGCGTTCAACTTCCCAGTCTGGGGCATGCTGGAGAAGTTCGCCCCTGCGTTCATAGCGGGCGTCCCCACCCTGGTGAAGCCCGCCACCCCGACCGGCTACGTCACCAAGAAGTGCGTGGAGCTCATGGTTGGTTCCGACATCCTCCCCGAGGGCTCCATCCAGCTGATTTCCGGTTCTGCCCGCACTCTCCTCGACCACCTCGACTACCGCGATCACGTCGCCTTCACTGGCTCCGCCGCCACCGCCGCGCAGCTCAAGGGCCACAAGAACGTCATCGAAGGTGGCGTCCGCTTCACCTCCGAAGCCGATTCTCTGAACGCCGCGATCCTCGCCTCCGACATCACCACCGAGGATCCCGAATTCGACGCCTACATCAGGGTACTTTTCACCGAAATGACCGCGAAGGCCGGCCAAAAGTGCACCGCCGTCCGCCGCGCCATAGTGCCACGCCCGCTTATCGACGCCGTCAAGCAAGCCCTCGAAACCAAAGTGTCCGAAAAGGTTGAACTGGGTAAGACAATGGGCCCATTGGCGTCCTTTGAGCAACAGGAGGATGTGAACCAGGCCGTCGCAAAGCTGGAAGCTGCGGGCGGAGTGGCGACGCGCGTCGGAACGCTGCCGGAAGCCGGCGCCTACGTACTACCCACCATCCTGACCTGGGACAACGACGCCGATGAGGTCCACGACATCGAGGCGTTCGGCCCGGTCGTCTCCATCCTCGGATATGGCACCGACGCCGAGGCCATCGCACTCGCGCAGCGTGGCAAGGGTTCCCTGGTGGCTACGGTCTGCACCCGCGAGAAGGCAGCTGATTATGCTGCGGGAATGGCCGCCCACCACGGTCGACTCCACTTCCTCGACCGCGATGACGCGAAGACCACCACCGGCCACGGCTCTCCCCTACCGATGCTCATCCACGGTGGCCCCGGTCGTGCGGGTGGCGGCGAAGAACTCGGTGGCGTGCGCGGCGTGAAGCACTACATGCAGCGCACCGCCCTGCAGGGCACCCCGAATCACCTCACCGCCGTCACGGGCGAATGGCAGCGCGGGGCCGACGTCCAACGTGGCAAACACCCATTCCGCAAGTCACTAGCCACCCTGAAACTCGGCGACCAGTACGCCTCCGAGCTGCGCAAAGTGACCCTAGAGGACATCCTCGAGTTCGCAGAGAAGACCGGCGATACCTTCTACGCCCACACGGACGAGGAAGCCGCCATGGCCAACCCGTTCTTCCCACGCCGCGTAGCCCACGGTTATCTGCTGGTTTCTTGGGCGGCAGGCCTGTTCGTTTCCCCGGAGCCGGGACCAGTGCTCGCGAATTACGGCCTGGAAAACCTCCGCTTTATCACCCCGGTGACCTACGACGACTCCATCCGCGTCGAACTCACCGCCAAGCGCATCACCCCGCGCGTCACTGACGAATACGGCGAGGTCGCCTGGGACACCGTCATCTACAACCAGAATGACGAGATCGTCGCCACCTACGACGTGCTAACGCTAGTGGAAAAGGAATAACGAACCCCCTGCCAGGGCCACCTGGCAGGGACCTGCGCTTTTTAACCCCTTACAATCTTTTTAATCTTTATGATCTTGGGTACGAAACAGCTTAATGGCGGCATGTTCACGTAGGTATTCCCGCATGTAAGGCAGCTCAAAGTCAACCAAACCGTACCCAGCACTGCCAATCATTTCCGCGTCTATGAGGCGACGCCGGTAAGTCCCGGCATATTGAGAATTAACCTCCAAACGCTGGGCGATGTCCGACATGGCAGACGGGCCGTCATCAACCGCCATAGCAACCAAGAATGTCCTATCAACTTCAGACAGATCAGCCAGGGCGGGTTCGTGAACAAGCTGCCCCAGCTTTCGCTTTGCCACTGACATGCCTTCGTTCACTGCTTTCACAGTGATGACACCATTTTCCCGACGTTTAAAACACTGCTGACCAATGAGTTGGATCATAAAAGGATAACCACCACAGGATGCAACAGCTTCATCAAGCGCTTCGTTATCCCATGTAACGTCGGTCCCTATGACAGGCTCCGCAAGTGCTTTACGCACCTCATCATCACCGATCATGCCAAGATCAATTCGGTTGGCCCTACGCAGAAATGTGACCGGGTTGGTGCCTTCCTGGCTGGCCAGCAAGGGTTTAATCGATTGCGGAATGCCAGCCAATGCGACGGCAATATTGCGATCTTCTCGAACCAAATGCTGGATGGTGGCACCAAACTCGATCACTTCGTCACGCCGGTGATAATGCAACTCATCGAGGGTGATAAGGATGCCGACAGACTGCTGGTTTAACTTACTATCGACTTCTTCCTGCCACATCAGCAACTCAGTCAGCACCGAGCGCAGGGTCATTTTCGGCTGGTGAAGAACTGCCTCTGTGACCTGAACCCCACCAATTGCCGGAAGGCTAATTCCGGTGAGCTGCTTCTTGTGCGTGTGCAGTACATTGCTCGCAGTTCTAAAAAGTGCATCAATGATGCGCTCAGTGAATCCCGCTGTTGCAGTTTCTGAAATGACCCACCATGAGCGAGACTTTGCCTCATCCTCGAACGCATTGAGCAAAACCGTTTTTCCCACACCACGTAATCCGGTTATCAACGAGACACGCTCATGAGAGCCAGGACCATCGTCTAGCGCCTCAGCAAAATCGAAAATCTCATCGCGCCGACCAGCTAGATACGGCGGTGAAGAACCGAGAGTTGCGCGGAAAGGATTCATGCCACGATCATACTGCGCTTTTTAATCCCTTACAATCTTTTTAATCTTTATGATCTTGGGGATTTCTGCAGGTCGTAGGCATTCCCGACAGCGCTATTTCGCGCTTGGATCATACCCACCAGGGACGCATTCGGTGAGGTTGATCGGCTCCGGCGGGCTCAGCTCAGCGATGGTCTCTGGCAGCCAGCAAGGCCCCTGCAGTCCGAGGAATTGGCGGCCGTCGGGCTTGAGTTCCACCCAATGGTCATCAACGAACTGGGCGTAGAGCACCTGCTCTGTTGCTGGGGCTCCGTATTTGGCCCACGCGCCATCGCAGTAGCTGAGCTGGGCTTCATGCTCGGAGCGACCAGTTTCGGCAGCGATGCGCTTGGATTGACAACGTTCCACCATGTATTCCGGCGCTTGGTGCTTGTCGGACCCTGGCTCCGTGCCGCCAGGTTCAACAGCGATGGGGTTCGGCAGCGGAATCGGTGGCAGTGGCGGAGATTCGGGGCCACTGGCGACGGTCTGTATTTTGGCAGTCGTCATCGGGGTTGGGACCGCCTGGCTCTGCTCTGGCATTCCACAGGCGGCGAGTATGACACTGAATGAACTTAAGACAACTATCTTCCTCATGGCCCTGCCCCTAAGGGGTAGCCACCACAGATAAAAGGTCTGTTATCAGTTCTTGCCCAAAGTGTGCCACGCTAGTTTCCTAGCTTCGGCCCCGATTTCAGGAACGTAGCATTTGGACACCGCCATGCCGATGGCTGGTAGTGCTAGCGGATCGCGGTACAGCATCAGCCAGGTTTCGTGCACCGGATCAAACTTACGTTTAAAAGCGGCCAGTGACCGGAACCCGTAGAGCGGTTCCAGGGCAGATCCCACGCGTTCAAGCACCTGCCCCAAGGCGCCGGGATCCGTGGCGGCCAGCGGCGCGCCGGACAGGGATACCCAGCTCAGGCCGTCGTTATACGCCTGCTCTACTACTGAAGCGATCAAGAATTCAACCACTGGGCGGAACCCGTCGGTGCGGCGCCGCATGAAGTCGAGGACGATGCCTCCCGGCGCGGGTAGCCAGCTGGTGACGCCGTGGACCTGCCCCTCCTCGTCGAGGGCCAACATGAGCCGCACTGCAGGGTCATCGAGCTCAGCGAGACCGCCGAGAGTAAACCCCATTTCGGGCAGCGCCTTGTCGGCCACCCATTCTTCGGAGATCTCTGCAATTTGTGCGCGTACTGTGAGCGAGCATTCGGACCACGTCGTCCATTCGGCGTGGATTCCTTCTTTGGTCGCGCGGTTGCGGGCAGTGCGGATATCTTGAAACTTCTTGCCTTTAAACTCCGGGGCGTCCACCACCGGGATCACGGACTCTTCCGCCACCGCCACCCGGTTCCAATGGTCTCTGGTCTCTGCAAACGAAGGCCGAACCGAATACCAGGCAACCTGGGCGCCGGTCGAGTAGATGTAACTTTCGAAGGCGTCGGCAAGCTCGGGCGGCCCGACCGGCTCACCTACGGTGACGGCAATGCCATTGTGGAGCCGGTAGGCAACATAGCCTCCGTCGCCAAACCAATAGGAGTTGCCAGGCCACAGCGTCATCCAGGACAGGTGGTCCCCGCCACCAGCTTGCAGCAGCTCCCGGGCGCGCACCCGATCCGACTCCGACACGGGGTCCGGCGCGCTGCCGATAAGACGAATAAACAGCACCAGGAACCCAGCCCAAAACACCACACCGACCCATTGGGCGACCGCCCACGCCGTCGGCGTCGTAGGCAAGACATCAAAAGAAGCAAACTTAGCGACGACCGGTGGCAGGTACCTAAGCGGCAGCGCCGCAAGCAGCTGGGAGAACGTTGCCTTGAAGACCATCCGCCCCACCACAAGCCACACCGCAGCAGTGGCCACGAACCATCCCGCGACGGCTGCGAAGAAGCCCACCCGACGATTCACGCTGAGCTTCACCGAGAACAGCCCTCGGCGCACGACCAAGAAACCGGCGCACAGCAGCCATGGCAAGCTGATGTAGACCAGGAACACTGGGTCGTCGAAGCCCAAGCGGAAGAGTTCACCGCCAATGGCAAGCACCGTCACAGCCAGCGCAAGGAGGCTGAAGTGGTACGCGATACGACGGCCACGTGCCAACCCCAGAGCAAAGACCGCGGCGATGAACAGTGGCATGGTGTTGGCTAGCGCTTGCCCCACCCCGGATGCGCTGAGATGCGACAATATCCGGGCGCAGGCCGCCGGTGCGACATTGTCCTCACAGACAAAAGTTACGAGGTCGCTCGATAGCTCGGGAACCACAAAGAACGCCACGTCGGAAAAGGGGCCGGCGGCATCTGGATTCATCCCCGAGAGCCACGGTCCTGCAAACACGGTGAGCACCATGATTGCAACCAACACACGGGACTCCCGGAGGGAGGACTTAGGCAATTGCAACCTGCGGTGGGATACCCACTGCCCTAGCAGCAGACCCGATATGGCGGCGCCGAAGAAAGCGAAGTCAGCCATCACACCGGCGTACAGAATCAGCGTGGTGGTAAGCACCAGCAGTAAGGTCCGAATACGGTGGCGCCACAGCGGACCCAGTTGCGCGGAGGCGTACATGCTAATGCCGACCAGCCAGACAAACGGATTGAGGATACGCTCGTGTTCAAGCATGTCTCCCCAGTACAGACCTATCTTGTCCAGCGTCCACACGCATGCTGATCCCAGAGCTAATCCGATCAGGTGCGCGATCACAGCGCCGAGGAAGTACCGTCGCGACCCCAGGTTGCGTTCCACTGCCCCACCAAGCAGCAATAGCGCAATGGTCAGCAGCACCGCCCCGGACCAGGTAGCCACTGTGAGCGCGGAGCTGAAGACCGTCCACCAGGGAGAATCTGTACTAATCCCGAATCCGAGGCTATCGCGAATCCAGTCAGTGTCGAATCCGTAGGTGGCTCGCAGCGCCCATAGCACCACGACCGCCCCGAGTGTGACTGGATAGTTTTTCAGTTTCATAACAGGCCGCCTCGCTTTGCAACAAAGTCCATGTTATTTCGCAGTGCCACACGCCACACTTGGTAACTGTGTCCGCCTGGCACCTCCTCATATGTCGAATCAATACCCGCTTCGGAAGCCAATTTATGCAGGTAGCTCAGGTCTTCCCGAGAGTGGAGATCTTTTTCTCCCGCGACGAATCGTCCCTGGAGGTGAGAGTATTGTCCATCTGAATTACGAAGCAGGTCAGCGGGATTGACTGCTCGGAACTGTTCCTCGTCACCACCGAAGAACTGCTGCACTGTTTTAACGTGATCGCCAACAGTCGGCTCTTTCTGGCCAGAAAAGTTCAGGAACGTCCCATACGCATCCGGGGCGTTGGTGACCACTTGCAGCGCACACGTCCCGCCGTAGGAGAGACCTCCGATGGTCCATTTCTGCTGGTCTGGCTGCACTCGGAACTTCTTTTTCAGCTGCGCCGGCACGTCCACAGCCAAGTATGTTTGCACCTTCTCGGTGGGGCCGTCAACGCAGATCGGATTCGCCGTCATCGACCCCGTCCCATCAACGCTAACCAGAATGGGGGATACGCCATCGTGTGCTGCTTGGAAGTCCTCCAAGGTCCGCGTGGCCTCACCGGGGTCAAACCATTGCGAGGGGGACCCGGGATTGCCCGCCAGCATCACGACGACTGGTAGCTGCAGCTCAGGCTGCGTGAAATACGCCGGTGGTATGTAGGCCAGCGCAGGTCGGTGGGTGAACTGGGTGGCTTCCAGATCCACGGTGACCAGGGCGCCCACTTCCCTGCCCTCAATTTCTGGAGGTGCACTAAGTTGCTGGAAGGTGGCGTAGTCCATCTTCTGCACGATGGGCCTAGGGTCAAGGGAATGAACGGTGGGATACTCTTGGAACTCCAGGTTAAACACGCCCCAGGCCCCGGGCAGCGCCAACAGCGTCATCAGCGCCAAGAGTTTCCGGCGCCCGCGTTGCAGCACGGTCCCAAACAGCGCAGTCGCTGCGACCCCTCCCGCCACATAGATCTGCCACGGAACCCGATCCGGGAACGGCTTCCACGTTTGTTCGAGGATGACCCAGCACGTGGCAGCAACCAACGCTGCCAGTACCAGTGACCACACGGTGCGCGCCCATGATCGGCGATATCCCCACATCGTTACACCGAACGCCGTGATGAGCATCGCGTA
Source organism: Corynebacterium sp. NPDC104732 (assembly GCF_055583565.1). Taxonomy (NCBI): domain Bacteria; kingdom Bacillati; phylum Actinomycetota; class Actinomycetes; order Mycobacteriales; family Corynebacteriaceae; genus Corynebacterium; species Corynebacterium sp. NPDC104732. The sequence continues at coordinate 151,504 of NZ_JBVJNS010000003.1, read as the reverse complement.
GATTACCCACGGGGCCGGGTTCTCTGTCAGGGAGATCGCACCAAAATTCATTTACTTCTCCACGCGAGCGAGTCGCAGCTGGTTCAGGTAGGAAAGCACAATTGGGAGCACGGACAGGCCCACGATGACCAGCATGATGGCGTCGATACGGTGCGCAATGCCGGGGATGTCCCCCAACAGGACGCCCACCAACACCATGGACACCACCCAGCCGATGGCGCCGAGCACATTCCACCCAAAGAATTTCCGGTAGGTCATATCCGCTGTGCCGGCAGCAACTGGGACGTAGGTGCGCACGATGGGCACGAACCTGCCCAAGACCAAAGCGAAGGCGCCGTGCTTGGCAAAGAATTCTTCTGCTTTGTGCAAGTGATCGGTTTTGAGTACCCGAGCGTCCGGGCTGAACATCCCGCGACCAAATCGACGCCCCAACCAAAAGCCCACTTGATCCCCCAGCACGGCCGCAATCGCTGCCACCAGCAAGAGGGTCCACACCCGGATGCTGAGGTCGTGGCGCAAGATCGCGGCGGTGACTAGCAACGAGTCCCCGGGGAGGAAGGGGAAGAGGACACCGGATTCAATGAACACGATACCGGCTAGGCCTACCAACACCCAGGGGCCGAAGCCCTGCAGCAGCGTTGTGGCATCGAGCAGAGTGGAAAGAGACATACATTTTCTCCTGTTACATCAAGACAATAAACAATCTCTCTCAAGGCTCGGAAAGTCCAGTTAAAATTCAGATTTTCTGCTGGGCAGAAGTTAGGAGATTACTTTGGGGCGCTGATTGGCTACACAACGAACCCTTGCCTGCGGGCTACCTCGAAGGTCGAATCCCGTAGGTCCTGTGGCATCCGGTAGTGGCCGGCTATCTGGGCGGTGAAGCTAGGCACCGGCTTATCAGGATTGCGCAGGTCATAGTAGGTTTGGATGTCCTGGTCGTACTGCGCTACTGCCGCTGGATCCGCCTCCGCGTAGCTGTTTTCCATCACTCGGACGCTCCGTGGCAGGCGGGGTTTGAGCTGTGGCTGTTGGTTCGGCCAGCCAATTCCCATGCCCACTACCGGGAAGGTGAGTTGCGGTAGCTGCAGGAGGTCGATGACCGCCTGGGCGTCGTTATGCACGTTGCCGTAGAAGTTGACGCCGAGCCCCATGCTTTCCGCGGCGACACAGACGTTTTGTGCCATGAGGCAGGCATCGGTAAATCCCGCGGTGAAGTTGCGGGCGTACGCCCCGCCCTCGGCGTCGGTGAGCTGGTCATTGCGGTGCGTATCCACAATAAACAGCAGGTACACGGGCACATCCGCTACATACGGTTGGTTGCCGATCTGTGCGAGCTTGTCCTTCAGCGCCTGGTCAGTGACGTGGATGATGCTGGCTTGCTGCAGCCCGAGGGAGCTGGGGGTGCGCATCGCCACGTCCAAAATCGGGTCCAGGTTGACCGGTTCAGCGGAGAAGGAACGGATCGTGCGGTGGCCGAGCTGCGTATCGATCGTGGAATTCATACTTAACTAGCGTACCTGTCCCCTACATGGCGGTCAGAAACTCGGAGACCTGCGCCAGCCCTTCGGTGATCTTGGCAGCTGAGGTCACTCCCGTAGTTGCAGTGTCGGCGTAGTACACGCGTCCATTCTTGATGGCCGGCACTTCGGCAAGCGCAGGGTTTTCCAGCACGGCTTTGAAGTCCTCTGCTCCTCTGCCTCGGTAATTCTGGATAATGATGACCTCGGGTGCCGCTTTGACGATCGTCTCTGGGTCAGCAGGCACGGACCCGGGGGCGCCCAACTCGTCGATAACTGGTTTGCCACCCACCTCACGTACCAGACCGTTGAGCATGGTGGTCTTGGACATGATGAGGTTCTTGCCGCCCCGGCTCATCATCGTCAGTACCGTCGGCTCGCCTTCCACCTTCTTCAGGACCTTAGCGCGTTCGGTTTCGATGGAGCTGCGCAGTTCTTTCCCGGCGTCCTCTTCGCCCACCAACTTCGCTACTTCGTCGAGGTGTGTGAGGATGTCATCGATGCTGCTCCAGTCGTCGGAGGATACGACGGCCAGGGGAACGCCGGATTCTTTGAGCATGGCGGTGGCGTCCTTTTCGCCGTCATGCCGGGCGCTGATGAGTACCAGGTCTGGGTTGCTGGCCAGGACCTGCTCGGGGTCTACCGGCGCCCCCACCTTCACCACGTGAGGCACCGCGGCAGCTTCTTCTGCAACTTTGCCCAGCTCAGGGTTCATTTCTGAGGCCATAACAACGCGGTCTTTCCCGACCAGCGGCAGCACGAGGGATGCCAGGTCTGGGGTCAGCACCGCGATGCGTTGTGGTTTGGCGGGAACCTCCACGTCAGTGCCGCCGACGCTCACGGTGCGTGGGAACTGCGCTGCGTCAGCGCTTTGGCTGGTTTTGGCGGTGTCTTGTTGTTCCGGCGCGGTCGTACCGCAGGCTGTGAGCAGCGCCAACGCAACGAGTCCGGTTAGTAGCTTTTTCATTGTTCTCCTTTGGTGAAGTGCCAGTTGGTTAAGGTGCGGTGAGCCACGCCAGCGGGTCGCCTCGCCGACGCGCACCCCGGTTGTTACCCAGGGGCATCAGGTGCACCAGGCTGGCGGTTTCCAGTTGGCGAAGTGCCCGGCGGGCGTCACGGCGGGCGATGTCTTTCCCGGTATCGGTGAACCCGACGTTGGCGGCGCCGTCGCTGAGCACGATGGTGCGAACGCGTTCCGGTGGGTGCCGGGAGGCTAATTTATGGGCCATGAGAAGCCCGGATGCCAGGGGAGTGCCACCACCGGTGGGGAGGGAGCGGACGCAGTCTCGGGCGCGGGTGACGCTCTTCGTCGGCGGCAGCCCGAGGTAGGCTTCGCCCCCCTTGGCGACGACAATTGCCACCCGATCCCGGTTCCGGTAGCCCTGATCCAAGATCCCGAGCGCTATCGACTTTGCGGTGCGGATCGCCCCGAGCCCCATTGACCCCGAAGCATCGACCACGATGATGGCCAGCCCCGCGCCACGGGTAACGCGTTGTTGGGTGCGCAGGTCATCCTTGGTCACCACGATCCGCGGTGATCCGCTGCTGCGCCGCAGCGGCTGCCAGGGCGCGGCCGCCGCCATAGTCGGCAGAATTGCTAGTGGTGCGTCACCGGTGTGGGGGAGTACCCTGCGGATTCGCCCGCGTGAAGCCGAAAATTCTTCCGCCCCGCCCCGCCCTGGCCAGCGGGTTCGCCCGGCGCGGTTGCGCACTACGAGCTGTGGCGGCGGGGCAGGAGCGTCGGGTTCCTGGGGCGGCAGCTCCTCGGATTCTTGGCTTTCGTCGCGGGACTGTTGTTGTTCTGGTGTTTCTTCCTCCGCTGGATCTGGAGGCGGCGGGGGTTCGGTCAGCTCGGTGCGGGGCGCCACGAAGAGTTCGAATACGCCCTGCATAATCAGTGTTTCGTCCGCGCCGAGCGTGGCCAACTGTGCGGCGAACCGGGCTGCGGGGACATCGAGCCGGGCTGCCGCCAATCCTGCTGTGGTGAGCAGGTGCACGATTTTTTCCGCGGGTACTGCTGCCACCGCAGCGGCCGGGTCAACGCCGGGTAACTCCGCGGGTTGTAACAGCGCACGCACCAGCTGTGGGGAAGATTCCTGGTTAAGTTCCAGTACTGCTGGTGCTGCGTCCGCGAGGGCGCCGGGCAGGTCGGCAAGAGTGGCGGTGCGTACCAGGATGCGCTGGGCGCGGATCGCGGCTGCCATCTCAGGTTCCCAGGCTTCCCCATATGACACCACCGCGGTCGCTGCTTCTTGACTCAGGTGAGTAAGGTCCATGCCAGGGGAGAGGCGGACAGTAGGTCCGGCGAGTGCGATGAGTTGTGGCCAGAGGGCGTCGATAAGCGCCGCGTCCCCGACCACTGCCATGCCCACCCCTGGGCAACGTGCCCACGCGTGCAGAAACAGCGGGTTAACCAAGGAGCTCTCCCAACCGTTCCTCCACGTCAGCGGGGGTTTCAAACGGTTCGGTAGCGACGCGGTGCCGCAGCGCCAACCGAGCAACGGCCCGAATGTCCTCCGTAGTGACCTCGGTGGCGCCCCGGAGTGCGGCGTGCGCGGTGGCAGCGCGCGTGACCACCAACTCCCCGCGATGCCCCACGGTGCCGGCTGCGGCGCACAACTCGATGATCTGCACCAACGCCGCATCATCTAACGCCACCTGGGGCAGCTCCTGGCGGGCCCGGGCAATATCGGCCTGTAGTGCGTCCTGCGCCGGGCGCGCCGCCGCCACGAATCCTTCCGGGTCAGCGTCAAAAGCCAACCGGTCCCGGACAATGCGCAGCCGCAGTGCTGGGTCCGTCAGCGTGTGCACCCAGGTGGCGAGGCCGAAACGATCCTGCAGCTGGGGACGCAACTCGCCCTCCTCCGGGTTTCCCGATCCCACCAGCACAAAGCGCGCCGGGTGCGTGTGCGAAATCCCTTCCCGCTCCACGATATTCACGCCGGAGGCCGCCACATCCAGCAGGACATCCACGAGGTGGTCATCGAGCAGGTTGATCTCGTCGATGTAGAGGAATCCGCCGTGGGCGTCGGCAAGCAGGCCGGGGCGGAGCTTGGTTTCGCCGGTCGCCAGCGCATGGTCGATGTCCATGGAGCCGATCAGACGATCCTCGGTGACCCCCAACGGGCAGTCCACCACCGGATCGTCCAGCAGTTCCCCAAGGGCGCGCACGGTGGTGGTTTTGCCGGTACCCCGATCACCCAACGCGAGCACACCACCAATGAGTGGGTCTACCGCGCACAGCAGCAGCGCGGTCTTGAGTTCATCTTGGCCAACGATCGAGGTAAATGGGTACATTTAGATTCCTTCCAAGATGTCATCGAGTCGGTCTGCGAGTTCTTCCAACTCTGCGATGTGGGTGTCTGAGGCGTCCCACAGGCCACGGTCGTGGGCTTCGAGGAGGCGAGTGGTCATCGAGTTCACCGCCGCCGGGTTTTCTTGCTCCATTCGCTGCCGCATGTCCTCGTCCAGCAGCAACAGCTCGGCCGCTTGGTCAAAGACCCACCCGTCCACCACGCCGGTGGTGGCCTGCATGCCGTAGGTGTTTTCCAGGCGCGTGCGCACCTGCGCCACCCCGCAATAACCGTGCTCTAGCTGCGCATTCACCCATTTAGGGTTCAGGATTCGGGTGCGTGACTCCAGACGCATCGCGTCCTGCAACGTTTCCACCCCGGGTGTGGCGTGCCACGCGTGGGAGACGTAGGACTGCGGCGCCTGCCCACGCAGCTTCTCGACGGTCTTGGTTACGCCTCCCAAGAATTCAAAGTAGTGGTCCACACCGGCTAGGGAGGTTTCCGCCGAATCCACATTTTGGAACGTAGCGTCCACCGTGCCGAGGGAACGCTCCAGCACCGCATGCGCCTTCACTCCGTTGCTCGCTCCCCAGGCATGCCCCATCCGGTGCAAGTACATCTGCGCTAGTTCCGCATCATCGTCCCAGCTTGCGGCCTGGATGAGCTTATTGACGCCCGTGCCATAGTTGCCCGGCGCGGCCGAGAAAATCCGCACCGCAGCCTCCACCAACGGGATGTCTAGCTCCTCGGCGGAATCTGAGGCGTGCCGGGCAATCGGGTTGTAGGCCAGGGGCTCGTTCAACGTGGCGATCTCCCGGATGGCTTCATCGAGTAGCGCAATGGGGTTGGGCATCACGTCGCGGCACACCCCGGACAGCGTGCACACCACGTCCACGCGCGGGCGTCCCAGCTCCTCCAGCGGGAGGATCCGGTAGGAGTCCACCCGGCCCCGGGGCCCGGTCACCGGCTGCGCCCCCACCAGGGCAAACGCCTGCGCGATACCCTCACCTTGGGTTTTGATGTTATCGATGCCCCACAGCACCATCGCAATGGTTTCCGGGAATTCGTCGTGCTCCTGCTGGTGTTTCTGGATTAATTCCTCGGCTGTCGCCCGACCTCGCTCCCAGGCATTCGGTGTTGGCACGGTCGCAGGGTCCACACCGTGGATGTTCCGGCCGGTAGGGAGGGCATCCGGTCGCCGCGCCGGATCGCCACCCGGCACTGGGGCAGTGTAGCCGGTGAAAGCGTGCTCGAGCGCAGTCATCTCCTCATTGACCTGGAGTTTTTCCTCCAGCTCGTTGAGCACCTCGGGGCTGTGGCCGTAAGTGGTGGCGAGCTCCACTGAGCGTTTGGTCTGCTCACTGAGCATCGGCCGACCCAACACGTGCAGGCCCATCGCGATCGGGGAGCGGCGGATCCGCTCCAACTCGCGCCGCAGCTCCACCCGGTCCATCCCCGCGTCAAAACCGCAGGCCTCGGCGAGGCGGTCAATATCGCTGGCATCAGCGTCCAGCGCCTGCGAAAGCTCTTCGAGATTGCCGTAGAGGTCGGCGTCGGCAAGCGGCGGCGTGAGGTAGGAGATGAGGCCGGCGGCGGAGCGTCGTTTAGCGATGGTGCCTTCCCCGGGGTTCGCCATCACATACAGGTAGCTGTGGGGCACCGAGCCGGTCAGCAGCAATGGCCAATCATCAAGCGCAAGACCGGTTTGCCGGCCCGGCATGAACTCCAACGCACCGTGCGTGCCGAAATGCAGCATCGCATCGTGGCCAAAGACGTGCTCCAGCCACAGGTAGTAGGCGGCGAAGGAGTGCGAGGGGGTGGCGTCGTCCCGCATGAGCAGCTCCGCCGGGTCTGAGACGTCGCCGAACTGGGGTTGAATCCCCACCACCACGTTGCCAAACTGGGCGCCCCGGATGATGAGGTCCCGACCATCAGTATCCACCTCGCCAGGGGTTTTCCGCCACGCCCCCTCAATCCGCTTCACATGAGCCCCGAGCAGCCGAGCGTACTGCGGGGCTGGCAGCCGACCCAGCTCGCTGCTCGCCGAACGCGCCCCACCGCCGCCGTCACCCACGATGCGATCAATGAGCTCATCCTTATTCGTAGGCAGCTCAACCGTGTATCCCTGCTGGTCCAGGAACCGCAGGAATTCCAGCAGCGACTCAAACACATCCAGGTGCGCTGCCGTACCGACGGTGCCATCGCCATCGTGACCAAAAATGGTGATCGACAGCTTTCGATCTTTGTTAGCAGTGCGCCGCAACGTCACCAGCCTGCGCAGACACTCCGCCAGCCTGGTCACATTCTCCACCACCGGCGTGAGGAGCTCGGTGCTCGGATCCCGTCCGGCGAACACCCACGGGACGGTCGCCCCCTCCAACTCCGGGATGGCAATGTTCATGCTCACCGCGGTCGGCCACAGCCCAGTGGTGCCCGGATCTGTCCACTCCGCGAGCGTGCCACGCTGCAACGGCACCGGTGTTATCAGCTGCGCGTCATTGCCCTCCGCCAGCTCGATTCCGCGCTCGAGCTGCGGCGCGCCATGATTTCCGGTCAGGGTGAACCCCGTCAGATTCAGCCACACGTCCACCGGCTCCGACATGTCGGACGGATCGCCCAACCAGACGATCGGCCGAAGCTGCTGCGCCACCAACGCCTCGGCCACCGCATCAATATAAGCGGCGTCACCTGCGGCAACATGCAGACCGGAGGCGGCAACCCCCACCGTGCCCACCGGATCAGCCGGCGCAGCGGTAGGGTAGTGGCCCCGAGGAATGTCATCAGGGCACTCGCCGGGGTCCTCGCCCGCGCACAGCAACGCGGCGTGCACAAGGCGCGCCGGGGTACAGGTGCGCAAGGCATCTGCAATGCGCTTGTCCACGCCCTCCCTGTACGCAGTCCGCTTCATCAGGTGCTGGGCATTCGGTGGGACCGTGTACAGAGGTTTGTCCCCGGCCGCTTCGATCACCTCCGTGGCCCGGCTCGGTCGGTGGCAACCTTGCACCCACACCACATCGCAGTCGGGGAGTGGCTGGTCAAGCGGGATGTGCACGATGGCGATGCCCTGCTGCGCAAGCTCTGCTTTAGCCTTCTCAACGGTCAGATTCGCGGGGCCGTGAAACCCCCAAGCGGCGATGGTAAACGTCACGATGCTCCTGCTACGGGTTTCGGGGTGATCAACATGGCGCCACTGGCGCGGTGTGGTTCTACGCTTAACGGAAGCTGGTAGACCCGCTCCAAGTTGTCTTTCGTGAGCACCTGGGTTGTGGTGCCCTCGGCTCTAACATGGCCGTCTTCGAGCAGCACCGCACGGTGGCACCAGCGGGCTACCAGATTCAAGTCATGCAGAACCACGAGGACAGCTTTGCCTTGGTCGCTGAGCTGGCCCAACAGTTCCAACACCGCAACCTGGTGTTTCAGGTCGAGTGCGGAGACGGGTTCGTCCAACAAGATCACGGGCGTGTCTTGGGCGACAGCGCGGGCGATGTGGATGAGCTGCCGCTGGCCGCCAGAGAGTTGGTTCACCGGGGCCTCGGCAAGACTGGTGGCGCCCACCTGCTGCAGGGCCTTAGTCGCCAGCTCACGGTCCCGCTCGGTTTCTGGTTCCCACCGCCCGCGGTGCGGGTAGCGCCCCATCGCCACCACCTCACGCGCCGTAAAACCAATGCTCAAGGCAGTGTCTTGGGGCACGAAGGACACGATGCGGGCGCGTTGCTTGGGGCCCAGTGCGGTCACGTCGTGCCCCTCGTGGCGGATGCTGCCAGTGGCTTCATTCAGCCCCGCCACCGCACTGAGCAGCGTCGACTTCCCGGCCCCGTTGGGGCCCACCAGCGCCGTCACTTTCCCGGCGGGGGCGGTGAAGGCCACGTCCGTTAAGATGGGGCGATCATAGCTGAGGCTGAGATTCGTGATCTTCACAGGCCCAGCCCCTTGCGCGAGTTACGGGTGCGCAGCAACAAGTACAGGAACACCGGCGATCCAATGAACGCCACCACGGTGCCTGTCTGCAGCACCACTGGCTGGAACAACAGTCGCGCCACGATGTCTGCGGCGACCACGAAGGTGGCACCCAATACCCCGGCCAGGGGGAGCAGCAGCTTATGGTCCGGACCTAAGGTAATGCGGATCAGATGTGGCACCACCAGGCCCACGAAGGAAATCGTGCCACTCACCGCCACCGCTGTCGCGGTCATCACGGCTGCCAGGACCAGGACGCATACTCGCAGCCGCTTAATATTGAGTCCGCTGGACTGGGCAGTCGCTTCCCCCAGCAGCAAGATATTCAGATCACGAGACAGTGCGACCGCCAACGCCAACCCGACTACGATGGGCAGCACAGCGACAGACACGTGCGCCCACGTGCGGGCCACCAGATCACCGTTCATCCAGAACATGACGCTACGCAGGTCAGAATCCTGGGGCGCGTTCGCCACCGCTGCGGAGATCACCGCGCCAATAAACGACGTAATAGCCATACCTACCAGCACCAATGTGGCCGGATCCCCGGCTTTCCGGGTGCTAGCAATGAGATACACAACGGTCACCGTCACCAACGCCCCGATGAAAGCACCCGCTGGGAGCGTCCACATCCCTAAGAATGTGGCGCCGCTGACGATAGTGAGCACCGCGCCCAGTGCAGCGCCCGAAGAAACTCCGATGATCCCTGGATCAGCCAGCGGATTGTGGAAGATGGTCTGCATCAGGGCGCCCGATGTGGCAAGAGCGGCGCCGACCAGCGCGGCAACTAGCACGCGGGGCAGTCGAATATTGTGGACCACCAGGTTGTGAGGCAACTCGGCAATCGGGATGGTGATCGGCCCGAGGCTCAGCGCGACCAGCACGGTGAGCACCAACAGGCCCAGTGCCAGTGGCAGTGCGGTGACGCGAATGTTCATTACTAGCTCTTAATGAAAATTAGTGCTTACTGTACAAGTTCGCAGTATAACGCATCAGGTTTTCATGTCGGCTGGTTTGACGTTGCCTCCATTGGCCCCGACATTACGCCCCCGAGGTTGCCCCAAAACGGGTCAAAAACCCCGAACTTCGGGAGGGTAATGTCGGGGTCAACGAAAGCAAAACACAGCCCCGCTAGGCGCGCACAATTCCCAGCGCCGCGGCAACACAATAGTCGGTCACGGCCTCTAAAGAGCGACCGCGTTCCAGGGCCCCAAAGCCCGCAACGAGCACGCCTTGAATCAGCTCGCCCGCGAGCGCGGGATCGCTGACCTGGTAGGGGACGAGGAGGCGACCGATGGCGTCGATAAGCTGCTGGTGCACCTCGGCGATCTGCGCGCTCGCCTCGCCGGGAACCCCCTCCGCCAGCTGCATCATGCAGGCGTGGTTTTCAGTTGCGGCGATCTGCAGGTTCTCCGCTATGTATGCACGGAGGGCGTCATCGGGCGACGCCGCCTTATCGACGGCCCCTTGAATGGAAGCCACCGCCCCCGGCAGGTACCTCATGACCACGCGCCCCCGCAGGTCATCCATCGAATCGACGTAGCGATACAGCGAGTTGCGGGCCAGGCCCACCTGCTTCGCTACCGCCCCTGCCGTGAGGGCCTCCGGGCCACCGACGCGCAGAAGCTCCTCAGCGGCTTCCACGATGGCGGTCATCGTTTGTTCGCGATGCAGTTCCCGGGCGTTCATGTGTTCAGTGTAAGCACGTGCATATAATCTGGCGCAATTTCGATCAGAGTGGTTCAATAGAGATATGTGCGACACCATGTCGCAGTTTCGGAAAGGAACTTTGATGCCTACAACAGCCCATGAAAACCGCTGGAAGGTCTTTGCGATCCTCATCTTCGGCGTCTCCCTGATCGTGCTGGACTCCACGATCGTGTCCGTCTCCCTCCCCGCGATCATCACCTCACTTGATTTGAACCTGACCGAAGCCCAGTGGGTGTCCTCACTGTATTCCGTCGTGTTTGCAGCGCTGCTCCTTCTCATGGGCACGCTGGGCGACAAGTTCGGCCGCACCAAGATCTTTGCCGCCGGACTCTTCGTTTTCGCGCTCGCCTCCGGTATCGCCGCCGCCTCCACATCCGCCGGGTTGCTCATTTTTGCCCGCGGACTCCAGGGCGTTGGTGGCGCGATGATCTTGCCGTCCACCTTGGCCACCATTAACGCCACCTTCCGGGACAAGGAACGCGCCACCGCCTTTGGCATTTGGGGCGCCATCATGGCCTCCATGGCGGCCGTCGGCCCGCTGCTCGGCGGCTGGCTCACCCAGTCATTTTCGTGGCACTGGATCTTCCTGATCAACATCCCGATTGTGTTAGCACTGCTCATCGCAGGTTTCCGGTTGTTCCGCGGATTTGAAGACCGTGGCGAGGTCCCCGGTTTCGACATCCCCGGCACCGTTCTTTCCGCGCTCTCGCTTGGTTTCTTGGTCTACGGCCTGATTGAGGCCACGTCGCTGGGCTGGTGGACGCCCAAGAGTGACCTGAACGTTATGGGTATTTCCCCGACACCGGTGGCCATCCTGCTGGGCCTGGTGTTTGCGGGCGCGTTCATCGCGCTGGAGAACGCGCGCCGACGGGGATCCCGCCCTGTCCTGCTCAACCTGTCACTCTTCCGGATCGGCACTTTTAGCAACGGCAATATCACCGCTATGACCGTGGCACTGGGCGAATTCTCGGCGCTGTTCGTGCTTCCGCTTTACCTGATCTCTGTACTGGGGCTGGGCACGATTCACGCCGGCTGGGTGCTCGCCACGATGGCGCTTGGTTCCTTCCTCTCCGGCGCAGCGGCCCGCCATGTTGCCGCAGCGTTCGGTCCTGCGCTCACCGTGATCATCGGCCTCGTGCTGGAGATCGGTGGCATCCTGGCCGCTGGGCTTATCATTGGGCCCGGCTCTTCGCCGTGGATTATCGCAGTGGTGCTCGCGGTGTACGGCACGGGCGTCGGTTTGGCGTCGGCTCAGCTCGCCTCCGTTGTGCTTGCCGACGTCCCAGTCGCCTCATCCGGCATGGGCTCCGCAACACAGTCCACCTCGCGCCAGTTGGGCTCGGCCCTGGGCGTCGCGGTTGCCGGAACGGTTCTGGCCACCAGCTTGACATCGCGGTTGCCGTCGTTGCTGACCGGTGTTGGGCTGCCAGAACAGGCGGCTGACGGGCTAACGTCCGCCACCTCCGATTCTGCGGGTGCTGCGATCCCTGGCCTGACGGAAAAATTCGGCCCCGCTGTGGGCGAGGTACTGCGCCAGGCGTTTGCCGACGCCACCAGCATGGTTATGTACTTCTCCGCCGGAGTCCTGACTATTGGCCTGCTTTTCGCACTGGGCCTGCGACGAGCCGGCAAGAATCAACAACCAGCTCACTAATCAGTTCCTCCGGAACCCCTTGGCCTTCGGTGATCGTCACCCAATGCTTCTTATTCATGTGATACCCCGGCGTAATGCCGGGGTATTGCTGTCTCAGCAGCTCCCCTTCAAACGGGTCCACCTTCACGTTCACAATCTGCTCGCCATTTAAGGTTCCCATGAGTGCGAACCATTTGCGTTTGATTGTGAACGCGTGCCACTTATCCAGGAACGGCGATTCTGTTGCGTTTGGCTGCTGGAGGGCTACCTCTCGGACGATGTCGTGAAGGTTCATAGTCATGCTCACCTAGGGATTGTTAGATTAGGGGGGTCTAATCTAACAATGATTTCGAGTTTTGGGGAAACCTTGGTGGATTAGCGGGGTGCTATTGCGCCAAGCGGTATCGGCGGGAGCGGCCGTTGCCGATGGGGGTGACGCTTCCCGATTCGGCCATCGCATCAATGCAGGCCTTCGCTGTGCCACGCGAGATTCCGTTGAGCGCCATGAGATCGCTGGTTGCAAGATCGCCGACTTCGTGAAGCCACAGCATTGCCGCATTCTGAAGCTCGGTCTGATCCGTTGATAAGTAACGAGCTGGCGCGAACGGAGTGGGTTCCGCTTTGCGCAAAATGTCACGACATGATTCGCCAAGACGATTCAACTTCGCTTAAGCCTTCGCGTTCTGTCCTTTTATCTGGGTCCCCACGAAGCTACTATGCAAGGTCCCAGACTGTTGAAGCATGTCTAAGCTCATGGACACTGGTGTAGCGTTGCTTGCGGACAAAAGCAGACGTCCGCCCAGATCGATCGTTTTTTAATGGTGCCGACAGTTGAACATGCTCTGGATCACCGTGCTGTGAAAGCAAAAAGACTTTGTAGACGCCATGCTTTAGTCCGCGATTCAGCCCTGCTTCCATCACGTTGCCGAGTTTTCTTTCAAATCGATCATCGCTGCTCTTTAGTCGCTGAGCTTCTACACTATTCCACACGACGTTATTTTTGCGGACCTTAATGCGTGAAATTTCCGGACAGATTTGTCGACCCTTATACACAGCGAGGTACTTGACCTGCTGGAAATAGCGCCCAGCCTGACAGATGTACGCATGTAGATCCTCGTAATACGGTGAGGTGGCGTTGCTGGGCACTACTACTGTGTCTTTGACAGTAACAGGTCGTGCAGCCCCAACCTCACGAGTGCGATCCACCATGATCATCCAGTTAGCCGCTTCGGCGTTGATCAGTGCGGCGAGCTGGAAGACAGCGTTCATTTCAAAACCAATATCAACATTCAGGAGTGAGTCATGGTGCGCCACTCTGTTTCGAAACTTGCGGATCTGTTCAACCAGACGCGCAACTTCTTTGCGCTGTCCAGACCCATTCGGAAACGCTAATCTAAGGCTTTGGCGCCACAACTCTTCATACTTTGAACCGAACCAGCCTGTCCAGAATCCAAAAGAAAGACCAGCGATGATTTGATCCCTTGTCTCTCGATTCTGCTTTCTTAACCTCTCACGAACAACCTCGATCGCTTCACTTTGGGCGGTTAAGAAGGGAGGCATCAAGAACCACGGGATCCCAATTTCACGCTCTCTTGCGCGATTGGAAAGCTGAACATCGACGGCATGCCGCAACAGGATCTCCAAATGGCCAAGTTGCTCAAGAGCCGCCCCAGCCATACGTGTGTTCCACACATATAGGTCTCGGGCTTTGTCAACATCGCCGCCAGCAGCGTTTAGGTACGAGCGCATCCGAGGCTCAGGAAACCCTGCCAAAACCATGCGACAATAACTCTCCCCTTTACTCCCCATACAAGCGATGCTACTATGACTTCGAACGCCCCGGTGATGCCTCTGCTCTTGAGCAAGCACCCGGGGCTCTTGATCTTTCCGCTAGGTTGGTCGACACCGAAAGTCGAACTCCTGCCCCAAGGGGAGGTAGATGCGGGTTGAATAGCAGAAAATGTGTCTGAATTTAGCAGGCGATCACGAATCGCTTCTATTTGATGGCTCGAACTGTCTGGATATTTCCGCCGCTTGTTATATATCGCTTCTGCAAGGATGTCTTCAGTCCAGTGAAATGTCCAACTGCCTAACGTTTTTGCAGCAAGCAACCCAAACCATGAGTGCAAAGTAGTAGAAAACCAGATATTCGCATCTGGAAGCACTGAGTTTGACACCGGCACATACGACACAGTGTCATCCTACCCAGTTCCACACTTGTGCTTACGGCTCGAGATCCATGACATCAAATACCGACCGCCGCAGTTCTTCTTTTCGCTTCTCAAGAAATGCGAGGACTTCGTCCGTATTGAGGCGATGATGCGTGCCAACCATCGTTGACGATAGTTTTCCCTGCTTGATGTACTTCATGATGGTCGGCCGCGAAACTCCAAGCAAGGTTGCTGCGGTGGTGGTCGTAATCTGTTCAGGCATTCTTGAAATGCTGATCGGCCGGCCAGCAGCCACTGCATCGAGCACTTTACTGATGATCTGTGAGACAACATCCGGAGCATTCTGCCCGTCAGAGGCCGTAACAGCCGGTTCAGCACCGCTCAACTGCCTTCGGAATTTAGAAATAAGCTCAACGTCCTGCGCAGTCAGGGTAACCTGCTCTTCTATATGTAGTGACACAGACTTACCTCCCTTGTGCGTCATAGCGTGCTTCATATGAACATCACACTAGGGGGTTTCAGATACAAGTGCAACCCAGTAGCACATCTGTTATTTGTAAAAAACCGGTGTTTTTATAAATAAGACTGCGATCCAGGGGCGCTAGTTTGTAAAAACGGGCTGTTTTTATGAATTAGGATCGCTGCCTTCGGCCGTCGGTAAGCCCGGCTAAACTAAGGGCCATGAAGATGAACGTAGAGTCCTTTAACCTCGACCACACTAAGGTGAAGGCGCCGTATGTGCGCGTGGCGGATCGTAAGGAGCTGCCCGGCGGCGACGTGCTGATCAAATACGACGTGCGTTTCGCACAGCCTAACACCGGCCACCTGGAGATGCCGACGATTCACTCGCTGGAGCACCTCACCGCCGAACTGATGCGCAACCACACCGATAAGCTCATTGATTTCTCCCCAATGGGCTGCCAAACCGGCTTCTACGCCCTGACCTTGGGAATCGAGATGCCAGAATTCCTCTCTATTTTGGAAGCAACCCTGAACGACATCCTCCAGGCAACCGAAGTGCCCGCCGCTAACGAGGTGCAGTGCGGTTGGGGCGCCAACCACTCGCTTGCCGACGCGCAAAGCGCCGCACGCGCATTCCTCGCCAAGCGCGGGGAGTGGGAAGAGGTCCTGTAGTGATCATCATCCAGTGCGCCATGGAGATGGAGGCGGCTCCATTCCTGGCGGAACTCCCCGCAGATCACCGGGTGGAGAAGATTGCTAACCAGGAGTTTCACTTCGGCCCAGATCGTTTGATCGCGGTCACGGGCATTGGGCTGGCCAATGCAGCAGCTGGTACGGCGCGGGCGTTGATGCTGGCAGATTCCGCGGATCTGGTGATTGCGGCCGGTACCTGCGGTGGCCTCCACACCGATATCGAGGTGGGCCAGATCGCGGTGGCAACCAACGCGATCTATTCCATGGCCGACGCCACCGCCTTCGGATATGAGCCAGGGCAGGTGCCTGGCATGCCGGTTTCCTACGACGCCGCTGCGGTGCCAGATCTCGGTATTCCGGTTATGACCGGTCGGGTGGTTTCCGCTGATGCGTTCATCACTGCAGCGAACGTGGCCGAGGCACGTGACCGCTTCCCGGAAGCAATCGCCACTGACATGGAAACCGCCGCGATGGCGCAAACCTGTTACGCTGCTGGCGTGCCGTGGATGTCACTGCGTGCCGTGTCCGACCTGTGCGGACCGGCTGCTGGCCAGGATTTCCACATTGACGGCGAGCTCGCTGCCCGACACAGTCACACCGCAGTATCCACTTTCCTTTCTTTGACTAATTTGTAATGGATTTAAAGGAGCTTCGAGCTTGATCCGGACTAAAATTGGGTATAACAACCCCCGATAAGAACGGAGCCCCACATGTCAAAAGATTGGATTGCAGACGTCAAGAAGTACGCTCCAAGCGCCGACGATGCTGTGCTGGAGAAGATGCTCAAGAATTACCGCCTCGTCCTCACTGACGCCGACGCCGCCTACGTTTCCTTCTCCGACGAAGAGGAACTGAAGACGGTTCGGGAAAACTTCCTCAAGAAGAAGCTCGGCCTCACCGAATCCGATGAGGCACTCAACGCGGCTATCAAGGAAGTCGGCGAGAAGATGAAGGATGGCACCAAGAATGGCCGTCTTGCCGTCTACTACCTGCTGGCAGAAAAGTACGGCAAGCTCGGCGTCTTTGCATAACTATTCCAGTGAAGTGGCAGCCTAACGCTGCCACTCTTCTTATGCCTCAGCTGCAGTGCGCTTTTTCAGCAGCGCCTGAACAACCATGTTGAGGAAAACAAACGCTAGCAAGCTGATGCCGAACAGCGGTGCGACGATCGAGTAGCCGATGAGCACAGCGATCAATGCCCAGGAACGCTCACCGCGCGCCGGTACCCAGCTGCGGCCCGAACGCCAGGCCCGCCACCACATGTAGTAACCAAGCCCGGTCACTACCAAAATTCCGAGGGCCAGCAGCGCCAATGCGGTTTCCGACCAGATCCCGAACAAGAACCCCATGTGCAAATTGATGAGCCATTCGGTCAGTTTCGCAGCAAATGGCCATTCAGAGAACAACACCCGGTCAGTTACTTCTGCCGTGTTCGTGTCTACCTGCACTTTATCCGTGCTGAGCCGGTAGGGTTCGCGCGATTCCTGCACCTGCCAGGTGCCCGCACCAGCAGGTTTCGCTTCCACAAGTCCGGTCAACCCATCTTCTCGTGCCACCCGCACAGCAGTATCCAAGCCCGAAACATCCGTGGCAGCTGCGGGGCTCACAGCCATGGCAGGTGCCCGCAACTGCAGCTCCGTACGGACTGTGCCAATGTTTTGTCCGGCCACACCAGACCACGTCAGCCCAGTGACCGTGAGGAACAGCATTCCGGGTACTAGCCATAGGCCGAGGGTGCGGTGCCAGCGGGAGGCGCGCTGTTTGGATGCGCGGGAACGAAGAGCCAGAACCAACCCCGAGATGGCAATGGCGCCCAACCAGGATGCGGCCAGTTCTGAGTACCATCGGCCGGCTTTTCCCAGCCAGAGTTGCTTGTGTCCTTCAGAGAGCCAGGCTCGCAGTGGGGAAGCGTTGGAACTGCCGTACTGAATCATGTTGCCCGTAATGCGGAGGTCACCGGGATCGACGAAAACGGCGCGTCGATAAGAGCTGCTTGTGAGGGAGGGGTCGGCAAACAGCACGCGGGTCGTGTCCCGTGCGTCGTCACTGCGCTGCACCCCGGACACTTTAAGCTGCGGGTATTCCTTCTGAGCGGCAGCGACCTGGTCCTCAAGGCTACGTGCGGGAAGCGTGGAGGTGGCGGTGTAGGCGTCGTGGTAAACCACCTGTTCAATGCTGGGGGCGAAGGCATATACCAGGCCGGTGAGTGTGGCCACGGCGATGAAAGGGCCCACCAATAGCCCGGCGATGACGTGCAAATATCTAGCGCGTTGACGCTGCTGCAAGGCAGCGCGGCGTGTCAGAGTTAATGTAGTCACGAAGAGTTGTCGGGAATGCCTCCCAACAAGTTCCGTGTTACTTTTCGAGGATTTTTCGCAACTTTCGCGCCGCAGCTACCGGGTCGGCAGCCTCGGTCAGTGCGCGCACCACAACGATCCTGCCCGCCCCAGCTGCGATAACATCAGGCACGGTTTCGGCGTTCACTCCGCCAATCGCGAACCAGGTTTTATCCCCCGCTACCTCGGCACATTCGGTTACTACTGGCAGCCCCACAGCTGGGCGACCCGGCTTCGTGGGGGTCGGCCACACCGGACCAATCACCGCATAGTCCAGCTCCGGGTCGGCGATTGACTCGGCAAACTGTGCCACCGAATTATTGGAGCGCCCGAGCAAAACCTCTGGGCCCAACACGCGCCTGGCCTGCTGGGTAGTCAGGTCTTTTTGGCCGGTGTGGAACACGTCGGCGTCGACAAGCAATGCAACGTCGGCCCGGTCGTTAGCTGCGAACAGCTTGCCGTGCTCCGCTGCGACCTCCGCGAGCGTTTCCAACGCACCGATTTCTGCGCGTGCTTCGATTTTTTTGTCGCGGAGCTGAATGATATCCGCACCACCTTCGTAGCAGGCGTGCAGAAACTCGCGGAGATCGCCGCGGTCCGTTCGGGCATCGGTGCACAGGTAGAGGCGGGAGTTTTTCAGGAGAAGTTGTCGACGTTGCCGGTCCATGAGTCCTATAGTAGGAGTACTTGCCGTGGGAGCCCGTGAAACGCCGGGCTGAGAGGGCCAGCAATCGGCCGACCACCTGACCTGATGCGGATAATGCCGCCGTAGGAAGGACATTATGCATATCGCCGTAATCGGCGCCGGGATCGTAGGCCTGTGCACTGCATGGGAGCTGCGCCAGCGTGGCCACACCGTCACCGTGTACGACCCGGAGCCTGTCTCCGAAGCTAGTTTCGCGGCCGCTGGAATGCTGGCCCCCGTGTCTGAGGTGGTGTGGGATCAGCCGACGCTGTATCCGCTGATGCAGCAGTCGAAGGAGCTGTACCCCGAGTTTGCGCAGCGTGTGGCCGAGGCATCGGGGATGGATATTGGTTACCTGACCTCGGAAACCCTCGTGTGCGCCGGCGATCCTGCCGATAGGGTCACCCTCACCGAGCTCGTTGAGCTGCAGGAACACATCGGCCAGGTCGCCCCGATTTCTTCCCGGCAGGCCCGCAGCATGGAGCCAGGCTTAGGCCCCGGAGTAGTCGGAGCAGTGCACATTCCGGGCGACCACCAGATTGATCCCCGCAAGTTCTGCGCTGCATTGTTGCACCTCTTGGGCCCCGATGTGGTGCGAGAAAAAGTGACGTCGCTGGAACTCGACGCAGACCACGTGGTGGTGGCGGCGGGCCTTCGCTCCTGCGAGATAGCGGGGGTACCTCAGCTACCGCTACGTCCGGTGTATGGCGACGTGCTCCGCCTGGAGGTGCCAGAATATTTACAACCGCTAGTCACCCGCACCGTCCGCGGCGTAGTCCGTGGCCGCCCGGTGTACGTGGTGCCCCGCGCCGACGGCTCCCTCGTCCTCGGCGCCACCTCCCGCGAGGACGGCCCCGGGGTATCTGCTGAGGGAGTGCATCAGCTGCTTCGCGACGCCCACCACCTCATCCCCGGGATTTGGGAATGTTCGATCACAGAGATGACCTGCCGTGCCCGCCCAGGTTCCCCCGATGACGTGCCCATGATCGGGCGGATCTCAGAACGCGCCACCGTGTCCACCGGCTACTTCAGGCACGGCATTTTGCTATCAGTGATTGGCGCGAAACTCACCACTGATGTTGTGCTGGGTGTACCGGTGCCGGAAGCGACTGCCGCAGCTATTGACCCGTTCCGCTTTAACAAAGGAGCTTAAGACAAGTGACTTCAGTAAATGGGAAACCCTACACAGCAGCCCCGGGAATGACTATCGCGGACCTGGTGCAGGAGATCGTTGGCAGGCACGCCGGCGTCGCGGTGGCGGTAGACGGCGCCGTAGTACCCCGCAGCGCATGGGGCACCACCGAGGTGTCAGGCGACATTGACATCGTTACCGCAGCTCAAGGAGGATAACCGATGGATTTCTTAACCGAATCGCGTCTCATCATGGGCACCGGTGGCGCCACCTCCATGGACACTTTGGAACGAGCCCTGGTGGAATCCGGTACCCGCCTCACCACAGTAGCCATGCGACGCTTCAACCCAGCCACCGGCATGGGCATCTTCGACCTCCTGCAACGCAACAACATTCAAGCACTACCCAACACCGCAGGTTGTTACTCCGCCCGCGAAGCAGTGCTCACCGCCGAACTTGCCAGAGAAGCACTACAGACCAACCTCATCAAACTGGAAGTGATCGCCGACGAAGACACCCTACTACCAGACCCCGTTGAACTTCTCGACGCCGCAGAACAGCTAGTACTCAAGGGTTTTGAAGTATTCGCCTACACCAACGACGACCCCGCCTTAGCACGCCGCCTGGAAGAAGTCGGCATCGCCGCAGTCATGCCCGCCGGCGCCCCAATCGGCACCGGCCTAGGGATCCTCAACCCACACAACATCGAGCTCATCGTCGAACGCGCCAACATCCCCGTCATCCTCGACGCCGGCATCGGCACCGCCTCCGACGCGGCACTCGCCATGGAACTAGGCTGCTCAGGCGTACTCCTCGCCACCGCAGTCACCCGAGCACACAATCCAGTACAAATGGCCAGCGCCATGAAACACGCCGTCATCGCCGGACGACAAGCATACGAAGCCGGGCGGATCCCCAAACGCAAGCTGGCGCAGGCGAGTTCGAGTTTTAGTGAGATGGTAGGTGCCGGATTTGGTAAAGCAAACTGACGAAATGGCCCCTAAAAAGTCAGTTTCCGTTACCAAATCCAGCACCGGGTTGTCTGCGGAGGAGAAACTCCGCTACGCCCGCCATCTCACACTGCCCGGCGTGGGGGAGGAAGGGCAGCTCAAACTGAAGCAGGCGAAAGTCCTGGTTATCGGTGCGGGCGGTTTGGGTTCACCTGTGTTGAACTATCTTGGTGCGGCTGGTGTGGGCCATGTGACGGTGATTGATGATGATGTGGTGGAGGAGTCTAATCTGCAGCGGCAGACCATCCACACGGTGGCGGATCTTGGTCGGCCTAAGGTCGATTCTGCTAAGGATGCCTTGGCCCGGTTGAACCCATTTGTGCAGGTCACGCCGATTCGGGCGCGGCTGACTCCTGATAATGCTGTGGAGTTGTTTGGCCAGCATGACCTGGTTATTGATGGAACTGACAACTTTGCTACCCGCTACCTTTCCAATGACGCCGCGGAACTCACCGGAACTCCTCTAGTGTGGGGCACGATCATGCAGTTCGAGGGGCAGATCTCCGTTTTCGACCCGAATAACGGACCGATGCTCCGGGACCTCTTTCCGGACATTCCACCGGCGGATGCGGTGCCGAGTTGTGCCGTGGGGGGCGTGTTCGGGGCGCTCGCGGGGCTGGTGGGGTCGATGTTGGCTATTGAGACTCTTAAGGTGATCACGGGTGTGGGGGAGGTGGCCGTCGGTAAGCTGCTGCTTGTCGATGCGCTGACGTTGTCGCAGCGTACCTTGGTGTTCGCGCGTGATCCGGGGCGGCCGCCGGTGACCGGGCTGGAGCATATGGCGCAGGTCTGTGCCGCCGCGACGCCGGTGCCGACCACTGTTGCGCCGCAGGGCATGCTTATCGACGTCCGTACCCCAGAGGAAACCTCGTCTGGCATTATTCCCGGCGCGACGCTGCTTCCGTTGGATGTGCTGCAACGGGACCCGGGCGTGGTCGAACCCTATTTGGGTAATGTGATCACGGTGTATTGCCAATCCGGTGTTCGTTCCGCGACGGCTGTGCGCTTGTTGCAGGAGAGGTTTCCTGACGGGCGGTTTTTCAGTTTGCAGGGCGGTTTTTCAGCTTGGGGGGCACAACGCGGGTAATTGGTTATGATTATCCCATGCGTGCGTTGGGTACAGCCTTTCTTTCGGTATTGGTCTCAGCTTTGTGGTGGGTTCCGGCTGCGTCCGCTGAACCTCCGGTAGGAAACATAGAGGCGGCGGTCACTGCGTTGAGTACCGAGGGAGCGTGGTCGGGGCTGAGTTCGCAGGCCCGGCATCCGTTCCTTGCAGTAACTGAGGGTGGTGCGGAGGAATGGGTGTTTGCTGGTTCCAGCCCATTGTTTGGCCCGGTCATTTTTGATCAGCAGGGAAATGTCACGGGTTACAAGCTGATGCTGTATCAGGATATGCAATTGCATTTGGAGCCGAAGCTTGGGGCGGAACCTGTAGTGCAGGTGGCGGATGGGATTTTGCGGGATGTGGATCGGGTGGCTTCCCACGGCCCGGTGCCAATCCCGGCGGATTATGTTTATGATCCTTCATTGCTTCATTCGGGTTATCACGATTACTGCACGATGTCGCCAAGTTATTTCACCACTACTGAGATTGATGCGGATTTTCGTGGCGCTTGCGCCCGCCACGATATGTGTATGGAGGCAGCCGATGCTCGGGGCGAGGGCTATTTAAAGTGCAATGTTGATTTACTTACCGATATGTCCAGCGTATGTTCCGCGGTGTACACGGGGGAGTACGCGAGTTATCTGCCTCGGTGTTTGAACACAGCACGGCTGTACCACGCTAGCGTGAACATCGCACACCTGGACAACTTGCTGTAAGCGACACTCTCATAGTCTTATAACAGCCATTTTCCTAGTCTTAGTGCCGTGCTCATGTACCTCGCATAATCGTCCCTCTTCAGGTTTTTCGGGCCTGCCAATGGCAATATGCGCTGCTGAGCGACGGTCCGGGTTTGGGTGTACTTCAACAGGCCTTCGGTGCCATGCCGTCTGCCCAGTCCTGAGGCTTTCCAGCCTCCCATCGGCGCGGCTACGGAACCCCAGGCGGCTGTGTACCCTTCGTTGATATTGACAGTTCCAGCGTGGAGGTGGCGGGCAATGCGTCGCGCTATCGCCGGCTTACCGACGACAGATGCATTAAGGCCATATTCCGTATCGTTTGCCTTGGTCACAGCCTCGGTTTCATCTGCCACGATTTCCAGATAGACCACGGGCCCGAAAACTTCTTCGCGGGTGAGTCGAGCCGTTGTTGGAACATTGACCAGGATGGTTGGTTGGTACACCGCACCTTGTGGTGGCTGACCTCCGGTAAGCACATTGGCTCCTTGCTCTACAGCGTTTTTCACGAATTCATGCACTTTGTTGGCATGTTCGACGCTGATGAGTGACCCCATGTCGTATTCCCACCCACCGGTACCCACGGACAACTGCTGGGTCTTTTGGATGAACTTCTCCGTGAATTCTTCGGCGATGTCTTGGTGGAGATAGATCCGCTCCACTGAAATGCATAGTTGACCGGAATTGGCGAAACACGCCTGCACAGCAATATCAGCAGCTGCGGTTGGGTTAGCAGTACGGTCGACGATCATTGGGTTTTTGCCACCTAATTCCGCTGAATATCCGATAAGGCGTTCTCCCGCGATTGCCCCGAGTTTCCGGCCAGTGGCGGTGGAACCGGTGAACATCAAAAAGTCGCATTCCCGGGCAATAGCTTGTCCTACCTCGCTACCGGTTCCGGTGATGACCTGGAATAGATCTCGAGGTAGCCCTGCTTGGTACAAGAGTTCGGCGGCAAGCAGTGCCGTTTCGGAGGTTTTTAGGTCTGGTTTAAGTACCACCGCGTTGCCTGCAAGCAGGGCGGGGATAGCATCGGATACCGCGAGTGAGAGTGGATAGTTCCACGGCGCGATAACACCCACCACTCCGTGAGGCTCTCGCTGTACTTTCGTGGTGGTGAGCGGTGGCAGGGCGCCTTTAACCCGCTGTTCTTTTAGCAGTTTCCTCGCGATTTTTGCGTAGTGACGTGAGGTGATCGCGACATCGAGCACTTCATCAAAGGCATGACTGCGAGCTTTCCCTGTTTCCCGTTGGATCACATCTAAGAGACTGGTTTGCTCCCGCAAGATGAGGTCGTGGTAGCGCAGAAAAATCGCACAGAGCTGACTTGTGGTAGGTCGATGTTGCAGAGCCTGGCGCGCTGTGGTGAATGCAGCATGGGTTTCTTCGCGAGTGTGCTTCCTGATCATGTGACCGAATGTAGTGTTTTTCTTGTCTAAGGGGTCGTTAGTTTGCCGCATTGTCTAACCTCTTCGCTAAATCCTTGATTGCCTGTTTGACGGCGTCGTCGCTCAATATGGTGAATTCGAAAGGAATTGTCGTCAACCAGTGCGCCGCTTCATTCGGATCGTCAGCCCCGGTAACAAATTCAGTATTGGTGTGGTCTAGTTCCTTAAGGTAACTAGCAAACTGCGGAAGCTTTTGCCTGACCTTGTCTACCGGAGCATGTATGTGCACGTGAACTTGGTGTTTCCATGCGGTGATTGGCACTGGTTTCGCCAGGCGTGCCAGTGCTTCTGTGACATCCGTACGAGGTGAAAACTGCCAGGTTCCGATTTCTGGGGCGCCCATCCTGTCGATCCGGAATGTGCGCCAGTCTTGTTTATCTACATCGAAGGCCAACAGAATCCATAATTTGTCTCTGGCCACGAGCCTATGGGGTTCCACTCGGCGATCTGTGTGCTTTCCATAACGATCGGTGTAGGGGAAAGAAATCCGAAGGTTCCGACGAATGGCATCGGCGCAGGGAAGTAAGACATCCGTTTTCAACGGTGGCCCTTTCGCCGAAGCGGTGGTGGTCTTGAGTGCTGCCAGCCGGTGCTTGAGCTCAGCAGGAAGAAATCCTTCAATGGTTGCCAGGGCGCGCAGTGCGGTTTCTGCTTGTTCGTTATCGCTGGAGCTAGCTGTCCGCATAAGCGAAAGCCCGACGATCAACGCTTGCTCGTCGTCAAGCAGCAGCGGTGGCAGTATCTGTCCTCGACCCAGCATGTAGCCACCACCAGACCCAGATTCCGCCTCCACCACGTAGCCGAGGCTGCGCAACCTATCAATATCGCGCCGCAACGTGCGCGGGGTAACCCCGAGCTGTCGGGCTAATTCAGGCCCTGACCAGTAGGTTCGCGATTCAAGATGTCCTAAAAGAGTGAGTGCTCGTGTAGTTGGATTTGTCATGGCTTCACTATGCATCACCTCGAGGACAAAAGCTGTCCTTGATAGTTGCGATCCTTGTGGTGCAAGGAAAAAGCAACTGTTCCGAAGGAGAATCCCATGCCTTTCCTCACCCCGCAGGCCGATGGTGAACTCGACGTTCTCAAGACTTACATCCTGCAGCAATTCGCCCAGATTCGGTCCACTGCCCACGGCCTCACTAACGACCAAGCACACAGCACTCCGACAGCCTCGTCACTCAATATCAGTGGCCTGCTGCTCCACACCGCTCAGGTTGGGCTGTTTTGGACGTCAGCCGTACTGGCGGCACCTAACCGGTTGCCATTGGACTCCGCCGAAGCTGAAGACCGTTCAACGGAAACACTAAGCGCTGATGGCCGGTTGCTGTCAGACATTTTGGAGCATTTCGATCAATCGGTGCAGGAAATTAAGCACAAACTGGAAAGCATCACCGATCTAAATGTGTTGGTGCCCACGCCGGAATCACCGTGGATTCCTGAGAACATCACGCATTGGGAGGCACGCTGGTGCCTGCAGCATGTCATCGCCGAGCTCGCCCGTCACGCCGGGCACGCCGACATCATCCGTGAAACCATCGATGGCAAGGGTTCCTATGAGCTCAATGCTCTCGCAGACGCGTCGAGTTAGGGACCAGCGAAACCGGCGCCGAGTCTCGGGGCCCTGGGACCCCGAGAATTCGCCAGGGTTACTTCACCACCAGATTCACCATGCGACCGGGCACCACAATCTGCTTGACCACGGTCTTATCCGCAACATGCGAGGCAACTGCTTCAAGGGCTGCTGCGACCACAGCATCCTGCGACGCATCGGTGGCGACCATAATGCGGCCACGAACCTTGCCGTTGACCTGTACTGGCAACTCGATTTCATCATCCACCAGGTACTTCTCATCAAAACCAGGGAAGTCCACGTAGGTGAGGGAACCGGTATTACCCAACCGGGACCACAGCTCCTCCGCAATATGCGGTGCAATTGGGGCGAGCATGATGACCAGTGGCTCAATTGCAGCGCGTGGCGCGCCACCGTTATAGGCCTTGGTGAGGTAGTTGACGTATTCGATCAGCTTCGCCACCACAGTATTCAGGCGCAGCTCCTGGTAGTCCTCCGTCACGCCCGCAACTGTGCGGTGAAGTGCCTTGAGGTCATCAGTGTTCAACGCTGCATCCGAAACAATCAGCGAGCCATCGTCCTCGGAAACGGCCAGACGCCACAAGCGCTGCAAGAAGCGGTGCGCACCAATAACGTCCTTGGTGGCCCACGGGCGAGAGGTATCCAACGGCCCCATTGCCATTTCGTAGACACGCAAAGTATCGGCGCCGTAGTTGTCACAGATCTCGTCAGGAGAAACGGAGTTCTTCAGGGACTTACCCATCTTGCCGTATTCCTGCGTGACTTCTTCGCCCTGGTAGAAGAACTTGCCATCCTTTTCTTCTACCTCAGCAGCTGGAACATACACACCACGAGAGTCGGTGTAGGCAAAGGCCTGAATGTAGCCCTGATTGTAAAGGCGTCGGTAAGGCTCGAAAGAAGTGACATGTCCAAGATCGAACAGTACCTTGTGCCAGAAACGAGAATAGAGCAGGTGCAGCACGGCATGCTCCACACCACCAACGTAGAGGTCAACGCCACCACAGTCGCCATCAAACTGCGGGCCTGTCCAGTAACGTTCATTCTCCAGATCGCAGAACTTCTCGTCGTTGACAGGGTCAATGTAGCGCAGCTGGTACCAGGAAGAACCAGCCCACTGCGGCATGACGTTGGTGTCTCGGGTGTAAGTCTGCAGACCATCACCCAGATCGAGTTCAACATTCACCCACTCAGTTGCCTTAGCCAACGGTGGCTGTGGCTCAGAGTCAGCATCCTCCGGGTCAAAGGCCACCGGCTTATAGTCCGCAACCTCAGGAAGCTCAATAGGAAGCATCGACTCTGGCAGTGCATGTGCAATGCCCTCAGCGTCATACACAACGGGGAATGGCTCACCCCAGTAACGCTGGCGAGCGAACAACCAGTCCCGCAGCTTGTACTGAATTTTCTCCGTGCCCTTACCTTCAGCGGTCAACCACTCGATAGTGGCAGCGATCGCTTCCGTCTTGCCCAATCCATTGATGTCAAGAGAATCATTGGCCGAGTTGACTGCTTCACCAGACTCGGTAAACGCTTCTACCTCGATGTTTCCACCCTTGACCACCTCAACGATTGGCAGTCCAAATACTTTAGCGAACTCATAGTCGCGGGTGTCATGGGCTGGGACCGACATAATCGCACCCGTACCGTACCCCGTCAGCACGTAGTCGGCGATGAAGATAGGGACTTCACCACCAGTCACGGGGTTCACCGCATAGGTGCCCAGGAAAACACCGGTCTTTTGCTTATTTTCCTGGCGCTCCAGATCAGACTTCGCTGCGATAGCAGCACGGTAAGCGGCCACTGCCTCCGCTGGAGTGGCAGCACCATTGGTCCAACGAGGATCTACGTCGTCGGCATAAGTAGGGGCAGTCAAGGCGTCGACAAGCTCGTGCTCTGGGGCGAGCACCATGTACGTCGCACCGAACAGCGTGTCTGGGCGGGTGGTGAACACCGTGAGCGGCCCAGCAGGGGAGAGGAAATCAACCTCAGCGCCCCGGGAGCGACCAATCCAGTTCCGCTGCATCGACTTGACCTTTTCTGGCCAATCCAGGTACTCCAGGTCGTCAATGAGACGGTCAGAGTAGGCGGTGATGCGCATCATCCATTGGGACAACTGCTTCCGGAATACCGGGAAGTTACCGCGCTCCGACTTGCCATCCGCGGTGACTTCCTCGTTCGCCAGCACAGTACCCAAACCAGGGCACCAGTTCACCATGGAACGCGAACGGTACACAAGACGGAACTCATCAATCGCTTCGGCCTTTTCCACCTTGGTGAGCTCGTTATAATCACGACCGTCCTTCGTCTGGCGAGCGCCGGACTCCAGCTCCGAGATCAGCTCAGCAATTGGACGTGCCTTCTGCTGCTCCTCATCAAACCAGGCATTGAAGATCTGCAGGAAAATCCACTGCGTCCACTTGTAATATTCCGTATCGGTGGTGGCAACGGAGCGACGCTTGTCATGCCCCAGTCCCAGCCGACCGAGCTGACGTTCCATATTGTCGATGGACTCCTGCGTCTTGATGCGCGGATGCGTACCCGTTTGGATCGCATACTGCTCTGCCGGCAAACCGAACGCATCGTAACCCAGCGTATGCAGCACATTCTTACCCTGCATCCGGTTAAAACGTGCGAACACGTCCGTGGCAATGTACCCCAACGGGTGACCAACGTGCAGGCCAGCACCAGAAGGGAACGGGAACATGTCTTGCACGAAGAGCTTATTTTCCGGGAGTTTCCCCTCAGTAGCCAACGCACCAACTGGGTTCGGCGCATTAAAGGTGCCATTATCGTCCCAGAAGGACTGCCATTTACGCTCAATATCGGCCGCCAACGGGGCGCCGTAGCGGAAATTAGGGGTTGCTTCGCTCGGATTTGTCATGGCTAACAGTGTACTGCCTAGGCTTTCCGACGGCGCGTTTGGGCTGGTCATTCCATGGGGTGGGAAGTTCCCTATAACCACCACGCCCCACCCACGGATAACACATCGCTCGCCACGGACAAAACGCCACTCCATAACGCCCCAAATGTTCAACGAACTGTTTTCCCTAGCCACAGCTGCAACATCACCGCGAACCTCAAAGTCCCCGCTCACTTCGAGCCACTGCAAACCTTGCCAACACAACACAGTGTCCCACATCACAATTGATATAGAAAAACCCTGGCCATCCCATCAAATAACAACTAATGTCCTCCTCACTATAGTGAGCACCGTCACATCCGGCGACGCTCGCGAGAAAGCTTAGCAACGGCCCCCACCACAGGGCCCTGGCAAGGTAAGGACTGGTGACACCATGACCACCGTAATCGAACCAACCAAGATGACCCTTGAGGACCGCTACACCAAAGAGGAAGGGACCGTCCTCCTCGGCGGCATCCAGGCGCTATCCCGCATGGTGCGCGATCGAGCAGCCCTAGACCGTCGCCTCGGGCTCAAAACAGCGTCCTTCATCTCCGGCTACGAAGGGTCCCCACTCGCCGGGTACGACCTTGAACTCGCTGGCAAGGCAAAGAAATTCCTCCAGCCTTACGACGTCATCCACCAACCAGCCCTCAACGAAGAGCTCGGCGCAACCGCCGTCATGGGCTCCCAGATCGCCCAGGTGGCCAAGCCCCTCGACGGCGTAGTCGGCTACTGGTACGGCAAAGCCCCCGGCTTAGACCGCGCCTCCGACGCACTGCGCCACGCGAACATGATCGGCACCAGCACAACCGGCGGAGCCGTTGCGATCGTCGGTGACGACCCCGGTGCGAAGTCCTCCACCGTTCCGTGCGCATCCGAGATGGAGCTCGCAGACCTGTACATGCCGATCCTGTATCCGGCCGACTCCCAAGACATTCTGGACCTAGGGATTCATGCCGCACTGATGTCCCGCACTTCCGGTTTGTGGACCTCCCTAAAGATTTCCGCGCACGTGGCGGATGGTTCCTCCACGGCCTACGTCCACCCAGACCGCATCCAGCCGATTCTCGATGACAGCCCGCACGTTCCTAGCGGACATCTGCTCGGCAAGACGCTGATGGATCTGGAGGAAAGCCAGCTGACCATCCGACTGCCACGCGCCACCGAATATGCGCGCGCCAATCGCCTGAACCAAATCCGGGTTAGGACTGGCGATGACCGCATTGGCATTGTTGCCGCAGGTAAGACCTATCTTGATGTCTGTTCCGCGCTGCAGCGCTTCGGCCTCACAGAGCACGATCTGAACAGGCTCGGTATTCGTCTGCTGAAGCTGGGCATGGTGTATCCAATGGAGCGCGAGACGCTCTATAACTTCATCGAGGGCTTGGATGAGGTGATCGTGGTTGAGGAGAAGCGCGACTTCATTGAAACCATGATCCGTGAGATCCTCTACGATTACCCGCACACTCCGGTGATCCGCGGCAAGTCCAACGAAGACGGTTCCACGCTCTTCTCCCGCTTTGGTGAGCTCGATATTGATTCCGTCACCCAGGGTTTGGCCTACCGCTTGGGCAAGGTGCACGGCGTAGAGGCGGCGCAGCGCTGGTTGGAGAAGCAACGCCCGAAACCGACGCGGATTCAACTGCCACTCGCGCAGCGCACGCCATACTTCTGCTCTGGTTGTCCACACAATTCCTCCACCAAGGTGGCGGAAGATTCCCTGGTTGGGGCAGGTATCGGCTGTCACGCGATGGTGTTGTTGCAACCGGAGGCCCAGGTAGGCAATGTTATTGGCGTGACCCAGATGGGTGGCGAAGGTGCTCAGTGGATCGGCATGGCGCCATTCGTGAAGGAAAAGCACTTCGTACAAAACTTGGGTGACGGCACCTTCGATCACTCTGGTTCCCTGGCGGTCCGTGCGGCTGTGGCCGCGGGCGTGAATATCACCTACAAGCTGCTGTTTAACGGCACCGTCGCTATGACGGGTGGCCAGGATCCGGTCGGTGGCAAGTCCCTCGCAGAAACGCTCCGCGTGCTGCAGGCGGAAAAGGTAGCGCGCATTGTGGTCACCACCGACGACGTGCGCACCACCCGCAAGCAGGTTCCCGCGGGCGTCGAGGTGCGCCACCGCAACCAGCTTATCGACGTCCAGAAGGAGCTCGCACAAGTCCCCGGCGTGACCGTGTTAGTGCATGATCAGCACTGCGCCGCCGAGAAGCGCCGTAAGCGCAAGCGTGGCGAGTTCCCAACCCCTAAGCAGCGCGTGGTGATTAACGAGCGCATCTGTGAGGGATGTGGTGACTGTGGCGACAAATCCAACTGTTTGTCCGTTCATCCGGTGGACACTGAGTTTGGCCGCAAGACCCGAATTGACCAGTCCACCTGCAACCTGGATTTCTCCTGCATTGAGGGTGATTGCCCATCCTTCATGACGGTCTCCATCCCGGATGCTGGCGAGCGGAAGCAGGGCCTGAACACGGTCAAGAAGTTCAGCGCACCAGATCTGGAAGCCGCCGAGCTGCCTGAGCCTGTGCGTCAGGTTGACTTGGCCGCCACCCCAAGTTTCGGCATGCGCATCACGGGTATTGGCGGAACGGGCGTCGTCACGGTGTCTGCCGTGCTTGCCACGGCCGCGGTGATCGACGGCCTGACCGCCCGCACCGTCGATATGACCGGCCTTGCGCAGAAGGGCGGCGCCGTGGTCTCCGACGTCAAACTCTCCGCCACCCCGCTCGCCCAGGCTGCCAAGGTGGGCAAGGGCGAGGCAGACCTGTATCTGTGTGCGGATGGCCTCGTCGGCGCCGAAGCGAAAAACCTCGTGGCCGCATCACCTGCACGTTCGGTAGCTGTGCTGTCCACCGCGAAGGTTCCTACCGGAGCCATGGTGAAGGACACCAAGGTCACCTACCCTCACCTGGATGACATCGGCTCCCGTATCGGCGAAGCAACTAAGCGCCTGGTGCAACTCAACCCCGTAGCGCTCACCGAGGAACTGTTCGGCGACTCGAACACCGCAAACATGCTGCTCGTCGGCGCTGCTTACCAGACCGGTGCGCTCCCGATCTCGGCAGCTGCGATCGAGGAGGCGATCACGCTCAACGGCGTGGCAGTGGACCGCAACCTGCAGTCTTTCCGACGAGGCCGCCAGGCAGTCGCGAGCCCTGAGGCACTCCAAGCCACCCTGGCAGCAATGCGCCCAGAGGAAAAGCCACAGCCAACCCACACCCTTGAAGACATCGTGAACCTGCGTGTCCTGGAGCTCACCGAATACCAGGATTCCGACTACGCGCGGCTGTACGCTAAGCGCGTCGAGGCCGTACGACTCGCGGAGGAACGCGCCGGCTTCGGCACCACTTTCCTCGCCGAGGCTGTCGCCCGTAACCTCTACAAGCTCATGGCGTACAAGGACGAATACGAGGTTGCGCGCCTGGCCACCGACCCAACCGTGGCAAACGACATCGAAGCCGACTTCGGCCCAGATGCCCGCATCACCATCAAACTGCATCCGCCGGTGCTGCGTTCCCTGGGGATGAACCGCAAGATCAACTTCGGCCCCTGGGCACGCCCCATCCTGCGAGGCCTAGCACAGGGCAAACGCCTCCGCGGTACCCGATTCGACCTCTTCGGACTCACCGAAGAACGCCGCATCGAACGGGAGCTAATCGAGGAATACAACACCTTTGTCGACTACCTGCCAGGCCGCATCTCCGACGGCGTGGACCTAGACTGGATCACCCGCGCCACCGCAGCCGCTGCGCTGCCGGACATGGTCCGTGGCTTCGGCGAACTCAAGCTGAAGAACGTGGCCGCCTACCGAGAGGAATTGGCAAAAGCACTCGCTGAGCTGTAGGTAGCTACAACCGACCAAGGCCCCAGGGTGAACTGCTCTGGGGCCTTGGTCGATGCGTTCCACGCGCTCATTCCAGCTCGGCCAGGTCAGTGGCGTCGATAAGCGTGCCGTAGCGGTTCCCGGCAGGGTGGCCGCTCGGTTTCCTCGGGAAGCAGGCGCTTGACGACGTCCAAAGGTGCTGAGCCCCGCCCCTTGCATCATCGGATTCGGAGTATGGGTGGGGAAAGCGGCTGAGGCCGTCTCTGGGAACACTTAGCAAAGTTCCACATGCAGATTCCCACTTTACAACTCTAGAGTTGGAATCACATTCCCAACTTTCCAAGTTTCCCACTTTTTTGACCTGCGCGTTTGTGTTCACTTGGAATCTCATTGAGAAAGTTGCAACTGAAATTGCAAGAGGAAGTGGGGGAGTTGTTCGCAGCTCTTCGAGGGGAACATCCTGTTGTGCACATGATTCTTGCGGCAATGGCGTCGTCCCCAGCGCTAGGCCGTCACCTGATTAATGCCGAGCAACACCTAGTTCTTAGTACAGTGCTCTTCCAGCTTCTCGCGCGTGGTACCAATCGGAGGTGCTTCCCACTGGTCGCGTACCAGTTCGCCTTCAGGCCAAGCTTGCAATTCTTTCAGTTGTAGGCTCACAGGTCGGATGAGCTTTCCTTTGTCGAAAAAACTGTGCTTCGGATATGCCTCAGCAATTAAATACTTTTCGGGATCCGTCGGGATATTCGCGGGTACTTCTTCCCGCGAACCATCCGGGTCATTCAGGTTCACGGTGAAGTACCCAGTCATCGCGTCGTCACGCGTCAAATGTACCCAATCGGGGTTGTGGGAGCCATTTGGGCCGTCATACATGCCACCGACCACTGTAATTTCACGCACCTCTTCCCCCGGACACGCGTACACGTGCAATGTGATCGAACCATCGATGTCATGCGAAAAGGCCGTGTCACCAACGTGTGGGTAGCTCGGCAGCCACTTCACAAACACTCCGAACGCGATGACCAACACAAGAAATAATCCGCCACAGTCGATAAGCAGGTTGCATAGGCGCAGTCAGGAACTTACCCGTCGAAAATACAGCCAGAAAACCAAAAGCCCGGCCGACAACACGTCGACCGGACATACAGTAGTTAATCTGCAACTGCCTAGTGCTTCCCCCACCAAGTAACCGTGCGCCAGAGCTTTTCCAGTGGGCCTTGGCCGAACTTGGCGAGCCATACGCGGGCCACCAGGGACTGGATGATGAGGAACACCACGCAGCCGCCCCACACCATAAACATTTGGGCGTCGGTGAGCCGGATGGGATCACTCTTGAGTAAGGCGCTGAGTGGAGCGAAGAATGGGATTGCGATGAGCACACCCACCACGGTGGCGGACACGTAAGCGGTCAACGCCATGCGCCCCAGCGGAGCGAGAAACGCTACCAAACCGCTGCGCAGCGGGGTGTGCATCGCCAGTCCCACCAGTGCGATGTAGACAGCCGCCTGTCCCAGACCGGCATAGGCGCTGATGGGGCTAAAACCGGCGGTGTCAAGGTGAGTAAGCTGCAGCGCAATGCCGGGGATAGCGACGACAAGTCCGCCGATCAGCAGCATCAGTGCTGGTTTGGTGGATTCTTCAAACTTACGCGGAACATCGCTGAGCGCCAGGCCAAATCCCAACCAAAACAGCCCTGGAATGAGCAGCATGCCACCAGCCATGCCACCGACCACTGTTGCAACAACTCCGATACCGAGGGAAAACGGTGCTCGATAACGCTCCGGCAGGAACGTTGTGGGCAGCAAGCAGACCAAACCACCGATTGCATATGGGAACAATGCTTCACCGGTTTGCAGAACCTGGTGCACGGCGCCCAGAAGCAGCAGGAACAGGAAGCGACGCAGCAGCACCACGCGCGGGTGTTCACTGCGCTTTTGCACGGACTGCCACAGGATGCCGAAGCCCACTCCGAACAGCAGGGAGAAGATTGGGAAGAAGCGCTCCTGGAAGAAAAGATGCAGGAAGTTGTAGGAGCTTCCTGGCTGGGCATTATGCCATGGCACGTGCAGACCCATAATCGTGGCAACGTTTGCGAACAAAATGCCGCAAACTGCTAAGCCTCGAACAACGTCAAGGCTCATCAGGCGACGGGCACCAGAGGAGGTGGTGGCTCGTTCCAGTGAGTTAGACATAGCGTGTTTTGACATCTTCAACTTTCTTTTAATCGTTACGCCTGCGACCAGCTGCTAGCACCCGAGAGCGTAGTGGTTCTACCGCCACCAAGGCCAGTAGTGTGAGTCCCCATCCCGCGAGGAGGAACAGTAGTGCGTTAAGCATTCGGTACGGGATGTTCATTTCGCTCACTGACCCGAAAATCAACATCAACATACTGCTGCCAAGGGCGAACCCTACCAGGCTCACCAACACAATTGGAGACATAATCTGGATCGTTGCTACCGCCAAGTGGAAGCGGCGCGGCACGCCAAGCGCCGCCAACGCCCGGGTAAGAGACGCCTTTTCAAATACCTCGGATGCCTGACTCAGCAGGGTGGCCACCGCTGCGATGATAAAGCCGATGACCAGCGTGATCATGACGCCTAGGTTCAGGTCCTGATACATCGTATGTAGCTCCTTGTCCTGCTGGAACACAGCAGAAAGGCCATCATTGCCACGTGGGGAGACCACAAGCACACCGACTAGCACACCGTAAAAGGCCGTTGAGGAGCTGCGTCGCCAAGTAGCGCGTCCGTCGGTAAAAATGCGGCGGGTCGCCACAAAATGCTGCGTCCCAGGCAGAATCCCCATGATGCGGTACCAGATCTGCAGTACCAGTGGCATCCCGACGTTCAGCACCGACACCATAATGAAAGCGACCACACCCATGCCCAACAGAAACTCAATATCCGTAGAGGGTTGCTGCACACTGAGCCACATCATCCCAGCCAGCACCACCAGGATCGTCACCAGCAGTCGCCACCACTTCAATGCCTTCGGTATTTCCCGGCGCGCCACCCCAAGCGGGGAAACCATCACACGCTGCATACCGATCACCGAGGACAGCACCGCCAAGAGCAGCAGTAACGCTGCCACCGCAAGGTAACCCCACCACGGCAGGTACAGTTCCGTGGCGGTTAACCGGTGGCCCTGGAAAGTGAAGTTGGCACCAAGCGGGGCGGTGAACAGCGCCAAAAGCAAACCGAGCCCAATGCCGAACACGCCCTGGACCGCCGTTTCAAAGGCGGTAATGCGAGTGATGTCTGCGGAGGAAAGACCAATGAGCCGAAGCGCAGCCAACCGGTGCTCCCGGCCCGACGCCCCCAGCACCGCAGCTTGCGAGGTGAGGGAGAAGATAGCAGGAACTAGGAAGCCACACGCCACCAGCGCCAGGCCCACGTAGGCCTGGAGCACGTCCTTCGGGTCCTGGTATTGGCTCACCACGATCGGCAGATCGCTTTTCATGCGAGACCAGAACATCCAGGTGCCGCCGGCAACGATGAACGCGATCCAGGAGCAGATAGTGAGGGAGAAGATCGCCAGCCCGGACACTACACCGGTACCAGTGCGGGAAGAAAGCGACGCCTTTTGCAGATCCCAAGACAGTTGCATCGTGTTCATCAGGAAACACCACCCAGAACGCGGTCATCATGAATAATGCCGTCACGGATCTCAATGCGGCGGTCCAGCCACTTGGCTACCTTGGCGTCGTGGGTAACCATGATGAGGGTGGTGCCGTGGCCGGTGACCATTGTGGTGAGCAGCTGCATCATCTCGTGCCCCGTCGCTTGATCCAGCGCGCCAGTTGGCTCATCGGCAAAAATCACGGCCGGCCTGGTCACCAGCGCACGTGCTACTGCCACGCGCTGCGCCTGGCCGCCGGACATGTTCGCGGGACGACGATGCGCCAATTCAGACAGGCCAAGCTGCTCCAGGAGATCCAGCGCGCGCTTGCGGGACTTGCCGCGGGAGGTTCCTGACAGCATCGCCGGCAGGGCAATATTTTCCGCAGCGGTCAACTCCGGAAGCAGCTGACCGTCCTGAAACACGAACCCAAACTTGCTGAGCCGGAGTTGGGAGCGCTGGGCGTCGTCAAGCTGCGCAATGTCGGTGCCTTCAAAAAACACACTGCCGCTCGTGGGGCGCAAAATGCCGGACATGCAGTGCAGCAGAGTGGATTTACCGGAGCCCGACGGCCCCATGATCGCGACTTTTTCGCCAGTGCCGACGGTGAGGTTGATTCCAGAGAGTACAGGTGGCACCCCGTACGTTTTGGTGACGTCATGCAAAGTGAATTGTTCCATGGCACCTAATACAGTCGCCCGCGGCGCAAAGCAACATGGTGCGGACAATGATTTACGTGGTAGTGCTAGCACTACCGTGACTAAAGTGGGGGACTATGTGGTTTAGGCGCGAGAAGGTAGCAAGCGGGGAAGCCTAGGCAGTAGAGCGCATCGCCGAGCTGACCGCTTCACGACGCGCCGTTGCCGACGCCTACGAGATCGAACGGCATCGCATTGAACGCGATCTGCACGACGGCGCCCAACAATACCTCGTAGCAGCGCTGATGAAACTGGGGGAGGCCTCGCTGGACGCAACGGGTCCCGTCGCGGATCTGATCAGCGCCGCGCAGAAGGACGTGTCAGAGGGGCTCGAGTCCTTGCGTGCCACCGTCCGCGGAATCCACCCTCAGGTGCTCAGCGACTATGGATTAGTCGCAGCCGTTGAGGCGCACCCCACTGCACCTGCGGTGATGGCGCCGCACCCGCTTCCAGAACTTTCACCTAGTGTGCTGGCAGCTGGGTATTTCTTCGCCTCAGAGGCGCTGACCAATGTGGCGAAACACGCGCCAGATGCCACGGTGTCCGTGTTGCTCACCGCCGACGCGGATCTCAGGATTTCCGTGGTGGACGACGGGCCCGGCGGGGCCACGTTCACCCCTAACGGTGGTTTAGCGGGGATGCGGGAGCGCCTCGAAGCCTTCGATGGTTCCCTCGAACT
The DNA here is from genome assembly GCF_055583565.1 of Corynebacterium sp. NPDC104732. NCBI lineage: Bacteria > Bacillati > Actinomycetota > Actinomycetes > Mycobacteriales > Corynebacteriaceae > Corynebacterium > Corynebacterium sp. NPDC104732. The sequence goes on along the minus strand of NZ_JBVJNS010000003.1, from coordinate 114,304 downwards.
ATCCTCACCTATTGGTGGACCAACCAGACTCGTCGCCATCATCCCGTTACTGCTCGACCGTGGCGAACCAGGAGTTGCCCCATGAACATTGTGCTCGCAGACGATTCTGCCTTGCTCCGCGAAGGGCTCGCCGGCCTGCTGGAACGACGTGGCCACACCATCGTCGCTCAGGTTTCCGATGCTGACGAGCTGCTACGCCTGTTTGACGACGCCACAGCTTTACCCTCCACGCCCGACATACTCATCACGGATGTGCGGATGCCTCCCAACATGACCGATGACGGTCTGAAAGCCGCTGTGTCGCTGCGCGCCGCCCACCCTAACCTGGCGATCATGGTGCTGTCGCAACACGTCGCGCCCGCCTATGCGGTGGATTTGTTCGCCGGTGCCACCACAGCTGGGACTGGCTACCTGCTTAAGGACCGAGTAGCGGACGTGGCATCCTTCCTGCAGTCCTTATCTGTGGTTGCTGATGGTGGCACCGTCATTGACCCGTCCGTTGCCTCAGCCCTCATGTCCGCCGGCCGTTCGGGGCTAGGGGAACTCACGCCACGTGAAAAAGAAGTCCTTGAACTGATGTCTCGTGGGCTCTCCAACTCGGAAATCGCCACCTCGCTGGTGATCTCTGGCGCGGCAGTAGCCAAGCATGTGTCCAACATCTTCCTCAAGCTGCGTCTGCCTCCTGAGGAAGAAAACCGGCGCGTAAAAGCTATCTTGGAGTACCTGACGGCTACCTAACGCGTAGCAGCTACAGCTTGGGCACCCCTTTTTTGTGAACCTTCCAGCGAATAGTTGTGAACCTTACCTCCGATTAGACCACCCTATCCCACGGCTCGGTACACTGATTCCCAAAAGTAATCCACGCAGGGAGAAACAATGCAGGATCAAACAAAGCTCATCCATTCCGGCTACCAGCCAGGAAATACCGACCCCCGTCAGGTGCCGATCGTCCAGTCGACCACCTACACCTTCGACTCCTCAGATGACATCGCGGCCGTTTTCGACGAGCCCACACACGCCCTGATCTACTCCCGGTTCGCTAACCCCACCGTGATGGCGGTAGAGGCAAAGATCGCCGACCTCGAGGGCGGGGCAGCAGCGATGGCCACATCCTCCGGTCAAGCCGCCACCGCAATGGCCATCATGAACATCTGTTCCGCGGGAGATTCCTTCGTCTCCTCCACACAGATCTACGGTGGTTCCTCCAACCTCTTCGCCACCACGCTGAAGCGCTTCGGCATCGACGTCATCTTCGTGGACCCAGATGCTTCAGAGGAGGAGATCGCCGCAGCTTTCCAGCCGAACACGAAAGCACTGTTCGGGGAAATTATCGCGAACCCGTCGATGACGGTACTGGACGTCGAAAAGTTTGCGCGCGTTGCCCACAGCCAGGGCGTACCGCTGATCGTCGATAACACCTTCGCCACGCCGGTGCTGTGCAAACCAATCGAACACGGCGCCGACGTCGTGGTGCACTCCACCTCAAAATACCTCGACGGCCACGCCATCCAGGTCGGCGGCATGATTGTCGACGCCGGTAGCTTCGACTACACCAACGGCAAATTCCCGGACTTCACCGAGCCGGACGAATCCTACCGCGGCATCGTCTACACCAAGGACTACGCGGCCGCGCCGTTCGTCATTAAGGCCCGCATGCAGCTGCAACGCGACTTCGGTGCCTACCCCGCGGCCCACTCCGCATTCATGCTCAGCAACTCCCTGGAAAGCCTGGACGTGCGCATGCAACGACACTGCACTAACGCACTGAAAGTTGCGGAATTCCTCGAGGGACGCCCCGAAGTTGCCGAGGTCCGCTACCCGGGCCTGAAGTCCTCGCCGTACTACGAGCTCGCCCAGAAATACCTGCCACACGGCGCCTCTGGCGTCGTCACCATTGACCTGGCCGGCGGCCGCGAAGCCGGCACGAAGTTCATGGATGCGCTTAAGATCATCACCCGCCAAGTGCACGTCGCCGACGCACGCTCCTGCGTCCTCCACCCGGCATCCACGACGCACCGGCAAGTCCCCGACGAGCAGCTGCCAGCCGTCGGAATCACCCCCGGGCTCGTGCGCCTGTCGATCGGCCTCGAGCACATCGACGACCTGCTCGCAGACATTCAACAGGCGCTGGAGGCGCTTTAGACCCATAATGACTATATGGTCTGCACTCGTCGTTTATTCCTGCTCGGCACCGCGACCACGTTGTCCGGTGCTGTACTAGCCGCCTGCTCCGCGCTGGGGGAGAAGCCTGAGCCGGAACACATCGCCAAGTTTGATGCTTCGGAGATCCCGGTGGGAGAGGCGGTGAGTTTCGGCAACTTCTTCGTCGCGCAGCCACGCGAGGGCCTATTCAAGGCCTACAGCTCCGAGTGCACGCACCAAGGCGGCACCGTGGATACCTTTGAAAACGGTAAGGGTCGGTGCCGGGAGCATAACTCCACCTTCGACCTGGAAACCGGAGAAGTGACCTGGGGCCCGGCGCGCGAGCCACTCAAGCCCGCCTCACTGGAAAACCGCGGGACCACGCTCTATCTGAACCCTTGAACGGTTGGTTAAGAGGAGCGTGCTAGGGATTCGTAGCGCGGGACAAATCCCTTCGCCTTACCCTGGCAAACTCCCAGGACACCGAGCCACAACGGCGTAGGGATTAGAAAACGAAAACAAATCGCTATCCAAGAACCCAAGAAAAAAGCACCCCGCAGGGTGCTTCTTACTTCCTGGATTACTTTCCGAAGACCTCTCGGGTGAGTTCCTCCTCGCCCTCCAGGTTGGTTTCCTTCACGAGCTTCCCGCCAGCGAACTTGTTCACCATGATGGCGATGGCGCCATCGCCGGTGACATTACATGCGGTACCGAAGGAGTCGATGGCGATGTACGCGGCGATCATCAGCGCTACCTGACTTTCATCGAAGCCCAGGTTAGATTGCAGCAGGCCAACAGCGGCCATGATCGCGCCACCTGGGACGCCTGGGGCCGCGATCATCATGATGGCGAGCAGGAAGATGAAGCCAAACATTTGGGCAGGTGGCATATCCATGCCGTTCATCCACATGATGGAAAAGGCGAAGAGGCCGATCTTCATCATCGATCCCGACAGGTGGATGGTGGCGCACAGTGGCACCACGAAGCCGGCCACGGCTTCGGATACCCCATTCTTCAAGGTGGAAGCGTAGGTGACTGGGATGGTTGCTGCGGAAGAAGACGTGCCCAGGGCCGTGCCGTAGGCCGGCAGCATGTTCTTCAGTGCAACGAATGGGTTCTTGCCAGACACGGCGCCCGCAATCACGTACTGCAGGAGCAGCACGATCCAGGTCATGATCGTCGCCAAGAGCAGCACCTTACCGAAGGCCGTCAGCGTCAGCATCAGGTTGCCGTTCATGCCCATGGACAAGAAGAGGCCGAAGATGAACACCGGTAGCAGCGGGATAACGAACTTAGCGATCACCTTCATGATCACCTCGTTCAGTTCATCCGCCGCCGCGAACAAGGTGTCGGACTTCACGGCCGTCATGCCCAGGCCGACAGTAAAGGCGAGCAGCAGCGCCGCCATCACTTCCATCGGCGCGGGCATCTCCACCTCGAAGTAAGGGGAGAGGGCAGTGGCGTCAATATCTTTACCTTCCACCACCTGCTGACCTTTAAGCAGCCACGGGTAGACGGTCACGGCGATGAGGTACGCGATGGAACCGGACACGATAGTGGAGGTGTAGGCAATACCCGTGGTGACGCCCAACCACTTACCCGCGCCACGGCCGAGCGAGGCGATCGCCGGGGTGATGAGGGCAAAGATAAGAATCGGCACAAAGAAGCCAAGGAAGTTACCAAACAAGCCGTTGAATGTCACGAAGACGCGGGCGAGCCATTCCGGGAAAATGAAGCTGCAGACGATGCCTAGGATGATCGCGACGATCACCTTAAACAGCAGCGATCCAGTGAATTTTTGCAATGGATTACCTTTCTAAGAAAAACCACTTGTAGTATGCACGATCCTGGAATATATACAAAGTTTTTTAGGTCGTAAGATAAGGCGTATGACGATTATCTCGATTGTGGTTCTGGTTCTCGCGGTGCTGGCAATGGCCGTCGGTATGCTGGCGTGGACCCGCCACCTACCTGGAAACGGCCTCGTGGGCTTGAAGGTGCCTGAGGTGCGTAAGTCGAAGGAGACGTGGGATGTCGCCCACGCCGTCGCCGCCCCAATGTGGACCGCGGCGGGCGTATCGATGCTGTTCGGCGGTTTGGTAGCACTGCGCTTAACGACGCTCCCCGGCCTCATTTTCCTCATCGTCACCGTGTTCGTAGCGCTGGTGTTCTTAGGCATTGGCGCGAATCTCGGCGCAAAAGCGGCCTACCTGATGGATCAGCAGGATGAGGGCTGTGGGGATTCTTGTGGCTGCGGTGGTGAAGAAGAAAAGCCCGAAGTGGATGTCGCTGCGCTGCGGAAAGCAATGGGCAATGACGCCTGATTTCATTCTGCGGCTGCGTGAGAAGGTAGGGCACCAGGAGCTGTGGCTGCCGGGAGTGACGGCAGTGATCCTGGATGGCGATGCTGTCCTGCTGGTGAAACGTTCCGACAACGGGCAGTGGACGCCCGTGTCCGGTATCTGTGATCCACGCGAGGAGGCACATCTGGCGGCAATCCGTGAGGCCAAGGAAGAAACGGGCATGGATATCAAGGTCGATCGGCTGCTCTGGGTTCAGGCAGTGGGTCCGGTGGAGTATCCCAACGGCGATATCACCAGCTACATGGACACCGCGTTCGTATGTTCCCTGGAAGAGGGCTCCCCGGAAGCGTATGTTGCCGACGATGAATCCACCGAAGTGCGGTGGTTCCCTCTCAATGCATTACCCCCGATGAAACCCCGCTTTACGCACCTCATTCAGACAGCTCAAACAGAAATTTCGGGATTCGGTTCCCAAAACTGACAAAACCGTGTTACTCTAACCACATGACTTATTCGAATGCACAGTGGTGGTGGCCCAACTAGCGGGCCCCCTTTTGGCATCTCGAATTAAGGCCCGCACCGCACAGGTAGCGGGCTTTTTGCATGTCTGTCTACCTGTTTCACACAAAACAAAGGAGACAAACAATGCGCAAGACCCTACTTCCCGCTTACTTCGGCCAGTTCGGCGGCCAGTACGTTCCCGATGAGCTGCTTCCGGTGCTCGATCAGCTGGAGCAAGCCTATGTGGATGCGATGAATGATCCGAGCTTCCGGGAAGAGCTCGATGATTTATACCGGAACTACTTGGGGCGCCCGACCCCGATTACGGAAACCAAGAACATTAGGTTTCCGAACGCTCGGATCTTCCTCAAGCGCGAAGACCTCGTGCACGGTGGTGCTCACAAGGGCAACCAGGTGGTAGCCCAGGCTCTGCTGGCCAAGAGGCTGGGCAAGACCCGCTTGATTGCTGAAACCGGCGCCGGGCAACACGGCACCGCAACCGCGATGGTCGCCGCGCTCTTTGACATGGACTGCACCATCTACATGGGTGCCAAAGACGTCGCCCGCCAGCAGCCGAACGTGTACCGCATGGAATTGATGGGCGCCACTGTGGTCCCGGTAGAGGAGGGCGGCAATGGCCTGGGCAACGCCATCGACGTGGCGCTGCAGGACTGGGTCGAATCCTATGACACCACCCACTACCTGCTCGGCACCGCAGCCGGCCCGCACCCATTCCCGACAATCGTGAAAGAATTCCAGGCAGTGATCTCCCGGGAATCCAAGCCGCAGATGATTGAGCGCACCGGCGGGCTTCCCGACGTCGTAGTGGCAGCCGTCGGCGGTGGCTCTAACGCGATCGGTGCCTTCGCCGACTACCTGGACGATACCGACGTGAAGCTTGTCGGCGTGGAACCTGCCGGTGAAGGCCTAGACACTCCTCGTCACGGCGCGCCGCTATGTCGCGGTAAGGTCGGCGTGCTGCACGGGTCGAAGTCCTACGTCGTGCTCAGCGGCGAGTCGCACTCAATTTCCGCTGGTTTGGATTACCCAGGCGTCGGCCCGGAGCATGCCCACCTGCTGGAAAGCGGGCGGGCTCAGTACGTAGGGATCACCGATGATGAGGCTCTCGCTGCGCTGCGTCTGCTGGCCCGCAAGGAAGGCATCATCCCAGCCCTGGAGTCCAGCCACGCGTTGGCCTACGCGTTGAAGCTGGCCGAAGATGCCACGGAGCCAACGAATATCATGGTCAACCTTTCCGGTCGGGGTGATAAGGACATCGAGTACATCCGGGGGCTCGGACGATGAAGATCCCTTATGAAGACGCAGCGACGATCTACGCGCGCTACCGCGGCCCGAATACGGCGTTGCTGGAATCGGCCGATGCCTCCAAGCGGCCCATTAAGTCCCTAGCCATCTTGCAAGCGAAGGGCAAGCTCACCTGCCATGGCGATACCGTGACGGCGACTGGGGCGATAGTTCCGGAGCTGGATCGCCAGTTGGAAAAGTACGGCAGCGGAGGAGTGTACCGCTTCCCGCGCGCGACCGCGTTGGATGAGCGGGAACGGTTGCTGGAAACCAGCTCCACCCTGCCGCTGAAGCTCCTGGAGCATGAGCTGCTCATCGGCGGTTTCGCCTTCGACTACCTGGAATCTTTCGAAGAGCTACCCTCGGTTGCGCCGGGGCGTAATACCTTCCCGGACTACGAATTCCTGGTCTCTGAGATATCGCTTCACATCGATCATGCCGCTGAGACAGCCGAGATCATCGGCGGTGTTCCACGTGAAACATCCTATGAATCACTGCCAGCTGGTCAGGCCCCGGAAGGCATGACCGACGAGGAATTCGAGCAGTGGGTGGTCGAGCTGCAGGACAATATCCATGCTGGCGACATCTACCAAGCAGTGCCATCGCGTGCGTTCTACCGCCCTTGCGGCGATGCGTTCGCGGCCTACCTCCGGCTCAAGGATTCCAACCCCAGCCCCTATTTGTTCTTCCTACAGGGGGAAGATTATGAGCTGTTCGGGGCCAGCCCCGAGTCCTATTTGAAGTTTGATCCGGTTTCACGTGAAACCGAGCTTTATCCCATCGCCGGCACCCAGCCACGGGGCGCCACTCCGGAAGAGGATACCCGCCTGGAACTACTGCTTCGCACCGACGCTAAGGAGATCGCGGAGCACACCATGTTGGTGGACCTGGCCCGCAATGACCTCGCGCGGGTGTGCTCCGAGCGTCACGTCACTCGGCTCATGGACGTGGATAAATACTCGCGGGTGATGCACCTGGTCTCCGAGGTGAGCGGCACTTTGGAAGAAGGACTCGATGCCCTCGACGCCTACCGCGCCTGCATGAACATGGGGACCCTCACCGGGGCACCAAAAATCCGCGCAACGGAGCTGATCCGGGGCGTCGAAAAGCACCGGCGTGGGTCTTACGGTGGGGCAGTCGGCTACCTCCACAACGGCGCCATGGACACCTGCATCGTCATCCGCTCTGCCTTCGTGCAGGACGGCGTAGCCACGGTCCAGGCAGGCGCCGGTGTGGTTCGTGACTCCGTCCCCGCCAGCGAATCGGCAGAAACCCGGCACAAGGCCCGAGCTGTACTGGGGGCGCTATGCGAGTCCTGATCGATAATTTCGACTCCTTCACCTACAACCTGGTTGACGCGATCGGCGATGTCACCGTGGTGCGCAACACCGCCACGCCACAACAGATCCGCGAGCTGAACCCCACAACGATCATCCTCTCACCCGGACCAGGACGACCGAATATGCGGCCGTTCATCGAAGAGTTCCTCGGTGAAGTCCCCATCGTGGGCATCTGCCTGGGTTTCCAAGCCATCGTGGAATACTTCGGCGGCGAGATCAAAGAGGTCGGCCCGGTCCATGGCTTCCGCGATACCCTGGCCTCGGACCACCCTGTTTTCGCAGGTCAATCAGTTGCTCGTTATCACTCGCTGGGCTGCACCGAGCTTCCCGACGGCTTGGAGCTGCTCGCCACGTGCGAAGGAATTGTCATGGCAGCACGGTCCACGGAGCACAAGGTCATCGGACTGCAATTCCACCCCGAATCCATCCTGACCCCTAACGGCGGCGCACTACTCGATTTCTGTTTGGAGTGTTTCACGTGAAACTTCTCGAATTTCTGGATAACCCGAACCCCACCGTCGAGGAAGCACGCGAAGTCTTCGAGCCACTAACCATCGGCGAATACGAGGACGTTCATATCGCCGCGCTGCTTGCGACGATCCGCACCCGGGGCGAAACCATCGCCGATGTCACCGGCGCCGCGCTCGCGTTCCTCAACGCCGGTCGCCCGTTCCCCATCACGGGGGAGGGGATCTTGGACACTGCGGGAACAGGTGGCGATGGCGCCAACACCATTAACATCTCCACCGGCGCCTCCCTCGTCGCGGCTGCCGGCGGCTGCAAACTGGTCAAGCACGGCAACCGCTCCGTGTCCTCCAAATCAGGATCCGCCGATGTGCTGGAAGCTCTGAACATCCCGCTCGACCTCAACGTGGATCGCGCGGTCAAACAGTTCGAAAACGCTAACTTCACCTTCCTCTTCGCCCCGGCCTACAATCCTGCGGTCGCACACGTGCAGCACGTGCGACGCGCATTAAAAGTTCCGACGCTTTTTAACACTATGGGCCCGCTGCTGAGCCCCGCCCGCCCGGAATTCCAGCTCATGGGTGTGGCCCGCCCGGAGCAGGGCGAGCTCGTCATCCACACCATGCGCGAACTGGGGCGCGGGCGCGCGCTCGTCGTCCACGGCTCTGGCACTGACGAAATTGCCGTGCACGGGCCGACCACCGTCTGGGAACTGCGGGACGGTGACATCCAGCAGTACACGGTGACCCCGGAGGAGATGGGCGTCGGCAAGCATGCCCTGGCCGACCTCCGCGGTGGCGACGGTACGGAAAACGCCCGGCACCTGCGCGCCGTGTTTGCTGACGAAGCACCGGCGGCGCACCGGGACGCGGTAGCCCTCAACGCCGGCGCAATGTTCTACCTGTGCGGCCACGCTGCCACCATCGCGGAAGGCACACAGAAAGCGCTCGGGCTGCTTGCCGACGGCACCGTGCACGAATGGCTACGCAAGCACGAGGAGGCGGACTACGGTGCTTGATCGGATTGTCGCATCGCGACGCACCCAATTAGACGATATTTCCTATGGACCCGCCCCTAGGTCAGAGCGCTCGCTAGAAACGTCACTGTTACGAAATGGGCCACAGTTCATTATGGAATGTAAATCGGCCTCACCATCGCTTGGGGAGATCCGTGCCGACTACAAACCCGCGGAACTGGCCAGCATCTACTCCCGCTACGCGGCCGGCATCTCCGTCCTCTGCGAACCAACCTGGTTTGGCGGCTCCTACGCCCACCTTGCCACCGTAGCCGCCACCACACACCTTCCCGTGCTGTGCAAAGACTTCATCATCGACGAACGCCAGGTGCGCGCGGCCCGCTACTACGGCGCCGACGCGATCCTGCTCATGCTGTCCGTGCTTGACGACGCTGAATACCGGCAACTTGCAGCCGTAGCGGAAGAGCTCGGCCTAGACGTCCTTACCGAGGTGGTCGACGAGGAAGAATGTGCTCGTGCCAATGCGCTGGGCGCCCGGATCGTCGGGATTAACCACCGTGAACTTGCCACTCTCACCATCGACCTGAGTCGCTCAGCGCGACTTCGCCCGCTGATCGATGCGCCCGTGGTAATCGGGGAGTCGGGAATTCGCTCGCACGAAACAATCCGTAGCATGAACTTCCTTGACGGTTTCCTCGTTGGCTCCCATCTCTCCGGCTGCGAAGATGTGGATGCAGCAGCCCGCGCGCTCGTGTTCGGGGAGCACAAGGTCTGCGGTATCACCTCTCCCGAAATCGCCCAAACGGTACGCGCAGCCGGCGCAACCTATGGCGGATTGATCTTCGCGCCGGAATCACCACGCAATGTTTCACGTGAAACATCGGAAAAAATCATGGCCGCGGAGCCCGGATTGAAATACGTCTATGTCACACGCGAGCACAGCGGTTGGGATCTTCCGGACGGCATCCATGCCATCCAGATTCACGGGGAAGCAGCGGACGAAGACGCCTTGCTTCGCGAGGCGCGAGCTACCGGGGTAGAGGTGTGGCGCGCGGTGGATATGTCCCACGGCTTCCACTATGAGTACGACGTTGACCGGATCGTCCTCGATGTCGGCAACGGTGGCACCGGACAGACCTTCGACTGGGACACTATCCCATCAGGGGTCAATGCCATGCTGGCCGGAGGGCTGAATCTGAACAACCTGACGCAGGCCCTCGATACCGGCCTGCCACTCGACCTTAACTCCGGGCTTGAACGCGAACCTGGGGTGAAAGATCCCGGCGCGATCCTCAGCGCCTTCCGAACCATTAAGGAGCACCGATGAAACTACCTGCATATTTCGGCGAGTTCGGCGGCCAATTCGTTCCCGAGGTCCTCATCCCGGCCCTCGACCAGCTCGAAGCGGCCTTTGTCGACGCCCAACAGGACCCACAGTTCCAGGCCGAACTCAATGCGCTGCTCAAGGACTATCTCGGCCGGCCGACCCCACTGTATGAGTGCCGCAACCTGGGTGGGCCCGCCCGGATTTTCCTGAAGCGAGAGGATTTGGTCCACGGTGGCGCACACAAGACCAACCAGGTACTTGGACAAGCGCTGTTGGCCAAGCGCATGGGTAAGACCCGTATCATCGCCGAGACTGGCGCGGGCCAGCACGGCACGGCGACCGCCCTGGCCTGTGCATTGCTGGGACTTGAGTGCGACATCTACATGGGCGCTCATGACGTCGCCCGTCAGCAGCCAAACGTGTACCGCATGGAATTGATGGGCGCCCGTGTCATCCCCGTAGACACCGGCTCCGGAACCCTGAAAGACGCCGTGAACGAGGCACTGCGAGACTGGACGGCCACCTTTAACGAATCCCACTACCTGCTCGGCACTGCGGCCGGACCGCACCCATTCCCAACGATCGTCCGGGAATTCCACCGCGTCATCTCCACGGAAGCGAAAGCGCAGCTGCTGGAGCAGACTGGGGGATTGCCCGACATCGTCGTGGCCGCTGTCGGTGGTGGCTCCAACGCGATCGGCATCTTCGCCGATTTCATCGACGAGCCCGACGTGCAGCTTGTGGGTGTCGAGCCAGCGGGCGAAGGCCTGGATTCTGGCAAGCATGGCGCCACCATCAATGCTGGAAAAATTGGCATTTTGCACGGTGCCCGCTCCTATTTGATGCGCACCTCTGAGGGCCAAGTGGAGGAGTCTTACTCTATCTCCGCGGGTTTGGATTATCCGGGCGTCGGCCCGCAGCATGCCCACCTGCACGCCACGGGTCGCGCGCAGTATGTCGGCATCACGGATCAGGAGGCATTGGAGGCCTTCCAGCTGCTGTCGAAGAAGGAAGGTATCATCCCGGCGCTCGAATCCAGCCATGCGCTCGCATATGCCTTGAAACGTTCCGATGAGCCAGTAAACATTCTGGTGTCCCTATCCGGCCGTGGCGATAAGGATATCGACCACGTGAAACGAACCTTGGAGGGTAACTAATGGACCGCTACGCAGCACTGTTCGCCGAATGTACCGGCGTTTTTGTCCCCTTCCTCATGCTGGGCGATCCTAGCTACGAAAAATCGAAAGAGCTCATCCGTACGGCCGTGCACAACGGTGCGGATGCACTCGAACTTGGTATTGCGTTCTCTGACCCGGTCGCTGACGGCCCCACAATTCAGAAGGCTCACCTGCGTGCGATGGACACTACACCGGCTCGCGCACTTGAGCTGGTGAAGGAGATACGCGAGGAATTTCCCAACCTCCCGATCGGGCTCCTGGTGTACGGCAACGTGGCATTCTCCATGGGCTTTGACGAGTTTTACGCTGCGGTAGCAGCCGCCGGCGCCGATTCTGTTCTCATCCCAGACGTGCCGGTCCGCGAGTCTGCGCCGTTCCGTGAGGCTGCACATCGGCACGGAATCAGCCAGGTGTTCATCGCGCCACCACATTCCAGCCAGGAGACGCTACAGATGGTGGCAGAGCACTCCGAGGGCTACATTTATGCCGTGTCGCGCAACGGTGTGACTGGCACTGAACGTGAAGCGCGGTTCGAATCGATCGGGGATACGGTGGCCAACGCGCACACGCCGGTGCTGCTTGGGTTCGGCGTGTCCACACCGGCACATGTGGAGGCAGCGCTGGAAGCCGGCGCTGATGGCGCCATTGTGGGCTCTGCCCTTGTCAAACTGATCGAAGAAGAGCGCTACGAGGACTTCGCCTCCACTGTTGCAGCTCTGAAAGCTGCAACTCATACAGGGAAGCAGGGATAGCCCCGAGCACGGCAATGTTTCACGTGAAACATTGACAGTGACGTAACGTCACAGCGTTTAATGGAGGCGTGCGGATAAAAGAACTCGCCGACACCGCCGGAACCACTGTCCGGACGGTGCGGTACTACCACGAAGCGGGGCTGCTCCCCACACCATCCGGGACGCCCCGAAACTACACCTTCGAGCACCTCGTGCGCCTGATCAGGATAAGAAACCTGGTTTCCAGCGGCCTGAGCCTAGAGCAGGTGAAGAAACTGATCGGTCGAGGTCGGGTTAACCCCGCTGAGGAACTTCGCCAAACTAAGCAATCAATCGACGAGCGCATCAGCCAACTACTGGAACAACGCCGGCGGATTGAGGCTCTGGAGCAGCGCCAGAACCAAACCCCCACAGCCATTCCACTCCCACAGCGGGTCACTAATTTCTACCGCTTGTTGCTTGAGCGCGAAACCGATCCCACCCTGCGCCGCGTTATTAAACGCGAGCAACGAATGGTAGAGGTACTGTCTCATCTTGGCTGTTTAGATAGTCTGGACCATCTTTGGGATGCCAACCCTTCCGAAGAATACCTCGACGTCGCCCGAAGCATGTTCCATTCCTTTTACCACATCACGGAGCTAACGCCGGACCAAGCAGAAGAGGAAATCGACCAACTACTGGATGAGCACTTCCAAAAATCTGGTTTCGACCGGGAGGATGTCCCCGAAATTTTAGAGAAGTTCCTCAGCATGCCACGGGCGTTGGATCTGATCTACCTTGCGTATCCGCATCCGAATCACAAGTTGTACGTCAACAAATTCATCAGCACTTATCTACAGGGGCCATCATGAACGTCATCAACATTGAGCGACTCACCGTCACGTTTGGAGCTTTCCGAGCCCTCGATGGCCTCACCATGGAGGTAGCACAGGGCAGCATTCATGGTTTTCTTGGCCCCAATGGGTCTGGCAAGTCGACAACGATTCGCACTCTTCTCGGGCTGTTACATCCTTCAGCAGGCAAGGTTAGGGTGTTGGGGGAAGACCCTCGTGCACACCCGGCAGTATTGCAGCGCGTGGGTTATGTGCCCGGTGACGTGTCGCTGTGGCCGAACCTCACCGGCGCTGAGACGCTCCGGGCTCTGGAGGCACTGCGGGGAATACCGAGTAACCGCGCTCGGGAGGCTGAGCTTATCGACGCCTTCGACCTCGATCCCACGAAGCGCGCGAAGTCCTATTCCACGGGCAACCGTCGGAAGGTGCTTCTTGTGGCGGCGCTCAGTATGGATGCGGAGCTCCTCATCCTGGATGAGCCCACCGCAGGACTGGATCCGCTCATGGAACGAGTGTTCCAGGAGCAGCTGCGCCAAGAAAACCACAATGGGGCTTCAGTGTTGCTATCAAGTCACATTTTGAGCGAGGTGGAAGCCCTATGCAATAATGTCACTGTGATTAAACAGGGAAGGGTGGTAGGTGGTGGCTCGATCGAGTCGCTGCGCGAACTTTCGGGCCACAAAGTCACGGCGAACGTGGATGGCGAACATATTACGCGCACCATTCCCGAGACGGAAGTGAATGCACTGCTCGCAGAGCTCCTCCGCCGTGCTGCCACCAACATTGGCGTCACCACCGCCAGCTTGGAGGAAACCTTCCTACGTCACTATGAGGCAGGGGAGACGCGATGAATGCTTTAAAAGTCGCTCGTTTAAATCTACGACTCAATCGTGTCTTTCTCCTATCATCGCTTATCCCATTATGGAGTATTCCCATCCTTTTTATCCCCAGCTATAAGAATTACTACCCTGAGCTGGGCGATCGATCCACCCTAGTCCACGGGATGAGGGTCAACCTTGGGATGCGAGCCATGTATGGCGAAGTGTACGAACCCGGCACACTGGGTCAACTTATGTCCTGGGAGGGCGCCGGATGGCTAACAATCCTGAGCGCCGTCATGTCGGTGCTCCTACTTTTTCGATGCTACCGCAAGCCGGAAAGCAGTAGCTTAGGTGAGCTGCCGCGGGCAACAGGTTTGCGTCCGTTGGACATCGCGGCAGGTGCGCTCATTCTCGTCATGGGCGTTGCTATTACGCTCGGGGCCGGAATCACGGCAATACTCTTGGCTTTGAACCACTTTTACGGCGAGATCGACACCCGTGGGTGCGTCGCATACGGGTGCGCTATTGCGCTCAGCACGTTGGCATCTGCGCTTCTAGCGGGGTGCGTCAGCCTGCTTGGTGGGTCGGAAACCACAAAGCTGGGCATGCTGACGCTCGGAGCAGGGTTTATGGTGCGCGCCGTCGGAGACATCGAGCAAAGCGACCCGATCCGGTGGCTGACGCCCCTGGGGTGGATGGGGATCGTCCGGCCGTTCACCGATGACAATTGGTGGTCCCTAGCGGCGGCCGCTACCATCACTGGTGTGTTGGCTTTGCTCTGGCTTGCGGGGGAGCGAGGCCGACAGTATGGGTTCGGCATCCTGCCGACGCGCACACACCGCACTAGGAAACAACGCCGGATCGCCACCCCTTGGGGACTGCGTCGGCTGTTGGACCGTAGTTTCCGTCTCACCTGGCTGCTAACCGGTTTCATCCTCGCATTCTTCATGAATAGCCTCAGTGCTTCCATGGATGAGTTGCTCACTCAGGATGACAAGACCGGCCAAATCTTCAAGCAAATGTTTAGCGAAACCGACTTGGAGATCGCGTTCATCACGTACCTGGCCGATTTCCTCGGGATCTTGTTAGGTGTCGCCGCAGTTGCTGGAATGCTGAAGCTTGGATCCGAGGAGCGAAATCGGACCGTGGACCTGATGCGGTCCCGTGGTGTCAGTAGGACGCTCCCGATGGCGCTTCAGGCCGGGAGCACGGTGCTGTTCATCGTGGAGAGCTGCCTAGCTACTGGGCTCGGGGCGATCCTTGGTGTCTCCCGAGACGCGTGGCCAGTGGCACTCTCGGCTAATCTCACGCAATTTGCCCCCATGTTCGCACTCGCTGGCCTTACCACGCTCATCATCGGCCTGACATCGCGATACGGGTGGCTGGCATGGCTCCCAATTATCTACTCGGGCGCAATGACGATCATCGGCCCGCTGTTGCAAGCACCAGAGTGGCTCCTGAATACCTCGGTCTTTAACCACGCCATCAATTCGGAGAACACCGGCAACCTCGTGGCGTGGCTGGTCCTCGTCGCCGTCGGTGGGGTAGCCATGGTCGGGGGAGTGGTTTTGGCTGGTCGGCGCGAGGTTCTCTAGGCTGGCTGTATGCCTGATTTTTCCTGCAGCCGACGCCTCTTCCTCATCGGCACCGCCACCACATTCGCCGGCGCGGTGCTCGCCGCGTGCGGGTCTGACGCGCCCTCAACCGTCACGGCCGGAGACGTCCCCGTCGGCAGCGCCGTGCTTATCGACGGCTTTATCATCGCGCAACCCGAGCCCGGCGTGTACAAGGCCTACAGCAACGTGTGTCCTCATCAGGGCTACTCTATCTCCAAGATTGACGGCGACACGGCCATCTGCCCGAAGCACAACTCCGTCTTCCAGTTAGCGGACGGCGCCTGTATCGCAGGCCCGGCGCGCAGCGGCATGTCCCCGGCAAAGCTCAGCGCTCAGGGTGATCAGCTCACCGTGCAGAAGTAATGTTTCACGTGAAACTGGTTTTGTAGCTTCGGGGGATCGGGACCGATACTCCCAGCTTCTGAGCCGCGTGTAGCGGCCAGTGGGGGTCATTGAGTGCGGCGCGACCGATGAGGACCACATCGACCTCATCGCGATCCAAGTAGCCCTGGGCTTCCTCCGCAGTAGTAATGAGTCCCACGCCTGCTGTGAGCATTCCGGTTTCGCGACGAATCTCCGCAGCCAGATCGGTCTGATAATTCGGCGCCACCGGGATGTCCGCTTCGACTAGGCCACCGCTGGAAACATCCAACACATCCGCGCCACCTTTCTGCAGCAACTGGGCCAGTTCGATTGATTGCTGCAGATCCCAGGATGGCCGGTCGGGAATCCAGTCGGTGGCGGAGATCCGCACGAGAAGCGGCATCCCCTCCGGAATGGCGTCGCGAACGGCGGATAGGACGTCGAGAAGCATACGCGTGCGACCAGCAAACGAGCCTCCGTAGCCGTCTATTCGCTGGTTCGACAACGGTGAGAGGAACTGGTGCAGGAGATACCCGTGCGCGGCGTGGATCTCCACGGCGTCAAAACCAGCTGCCACGGCAGCCCGCGCAGCCTCCGCGAACTGGCCAGGCAGCGCTAAAAGTTCCGCATGGGTCATCGATTCCGGAGACACCGGCAACTCGGTTTCCGCTTTGCGGCCGGCATGGGCCAGCTGCACGGCAATCGCACCCCCATGCAGATGCACGAACGAGGTGATCGGATGCCACTTCATGATGTGCTCGTGCGACCACAGCCCGGTGTCCCGGACGCTGATCCGCCCCTCGGGGACCACCGCCGTCGCCTCCGCGATCATCAACCCGAACCCACCAACGGCACGCGCGCCGTAGTGCATTAAATGCCAACTGTTCGGCATCCCATCGAGGGTATCCACCTGAAACTGGCACATCGCCGGTAGCCACATGCGATTGCGCAGCTCCAAGTCACGGATCGTGATCGGGGAAAAGATATCCATATAGATAAACAATACTTCGCAGCGCGAGTGTCAGGAAGACCTTAAACTGTCTGCATGAAAATAGACATCCTGATCGTGCTCATCGTGCTCGCGGTGGTGGTAGCAATCGTCGCCCCAGTTTCCGGCGACGCCGCCCACTACTTCGCCATCGCCACTTCCATCGCGATCGCCCTCCTATTTTTCCTCTACGGGGCCAGGCTTTCCCCGGCCGAAGCGCTAGCGGGCTTCAAACACTGGAAGCTCCACCTCACCATCCTGGTGTTCACCTTCGTCCTGTACCCGCTCATCGGGCTCGGTCTCAAACCCCTGTCAGGACTCGTGCCCGACGGGCTTTACGACGGCATCTTGTACCTCACCCTCGTGCCCTCCACGGTGCAATCCTCGGTTGCCTTCACCTCCATCGCCCACGGCAATGTGGCCGGCTCTATCGTCAGCGCCAGCGCCTCCAATCTGCTGGGCGTGTTCCTCACCCCGCTTTTAGTCATGCTCACGATGCAAGCCGGGGGAGGGGTCCAGGTGGATGCCCAGGTCTTCATTGACATCGCCGTCCAGCTCATGCTGCCGTTCATCCTGGGTCAGCTCGCCCGGAAGTGGGTGAAGGGCGTGGCGGCTCACAAGGCGACCAAGGTGGTGGACCGCGGATCGATCACCATGGTGGTGTATTCCGCATTTTCTGCGGGCATGGTGTCCGGGGTGTGGCAGAGCGTGACGGTGGGGCAGATCGTCGGGCTGTGTGTGTTTTCGGTGGCATTGGTCGTCGTTATGCTTGCACTCACCCGCTGGCTCGCCACGCTGCTGCGCTTTGATCGCGCCGACCGCATCGCCATCGAATTCTGCGGCTCAAAAAAGTCACTGGCTACCGGGCTACCGATGGCATCCGTCATCTTCGGCACCGCCAACCTGGGCCTGCTGATCCTGCCACTGATGATCTACCACCAGGTACAGCTCATGATCTGCTCGCTGCTCGCCTCGCACTATGCTAAAGCGCATGAACCTGATCTACGTTAAAACCACGATGCAGGTGCCGGGCATGCAGGACGTGGTGCACTACGCGGAACTGGAGCACCTGCCCGGCTCGCCGCTATGCCGCCCGCTGCGGATGCTGGAGGCGTCGGGAAGCACCATCACCGGCGCTTTCCGACGCGAACCCGCCCTCTCAGTCGGCATGGCGAACGAACCACAGCAGATCATTCCGCACCCAGACAGCTGGGGCGACATGCCGGACATCAGCTCCGAGCGGATGACAGTTGAGACCTTTGAAGCGCTGTGGGTTAGTTATCTTCCAGATCAGCAGGGAACGTAGCGAACAGCGGCAGTGGCATCGGCTGCCGGCGCAGCACCTCCGCCCACAGATCGACATTCCCAGGGGCGATGATGTCGGAGGCGAGCGCGGAGGTGGCGTACCAGTAGCCCATGCCGAGTTCTTCTTCCAGCTCTGAGCCAGCCCATTCGACAAACCCCGCGAACAGGCGGATCGATTCCACGTACTGCTGGATCTCCTCAACGGGGGCGCGCAGATCAATCACCACGATGCGATGTTCCAGGTACCGCAAGAATGGCACGGCAGAGATGTCAGCAGGGGAGAGTCCAGTCTTAAGCACGCCTAACGCCACCACGGCGTCACGGTTTGCTTCGCCACCCACATAGAAAGCCTGTGGCTTGGCCACCAGCGGAACCAGGGGTTCCATGATATTCGCCACGGCCACGTCGCCCCGGCGGTTCAGCACCACCCCAAGGGTATGGGAAGGGGTTTGCTCCACGATGAAGACCACGCTGCGGCTCCGAAAATTTAAGTCCATACCAGGGGCCGCGAGCAGCAGGCTTCCCGGTTGGGCGTCTCCCAGCTCTAACGCCCGAAAGAGCCGATCAGCGAAAAAGTCTTCCATCTACTGTTCCTTCCACCACGCGAGCAGCTCGCGCTCTGCTTCCTCCCGCTCCAGCGGCCCACGCTCCAAGCGAAGTTCCTTCAGGAACGCCCACGCGCGCCCCACCTCTGGTCCGGGCTGCAAACCCAACAGTTCCATAATCGCATTTCCATCGAGATCTGGCCGAACCTTCGCCAAATCTTCTTGCTCAGCCAGCTCCGCGATCCGCGCCTCCAGGTTGTCGTAGGCGCGGCGCAGTCGCTCAGACTTGCGCTTATTGCGCGTGGTGCAGTCCGCCCGCACCAGTTTGTGCAAGCGAGGTAGCAGCTCCCCAGCGTCCGCCACGTAACGACGCACAGCTGAATCAGTCCACGCGTCCTCCCCGTAGCCGTAGAAGCGCATGTGGAGGAACACCAACTGCGAGACATCGTTCGTCATCTGCTTAGAGTGCTTGAGCCAGCGGAAGCGTTTGCGCACCAACTTCGCTCCCACGACCTCGTGGTGGTGGAAGCTCACCCGGCCGTCGTGAAACGCGCGGGTAGCAGGCTTGCCGCAATCGTGCAGCAACGCCGCCCACCGCAGCACCAAATCCGGGCCGTCCTCTTCCTGAGCCATCGCTTGACGCAACACCGTCATGGAGTGGGCGTACACATCCTTGTGCTGCATGTGTTCGTCGGTTTCCATCCGAATCCCCGACAGCTCCGGCAGAATCCGGTCCGCGATCCCGCAATCAACCAGCAGGTCAAAGCCATCCCACGGGGCGGACCCTGCCATGAGCTTATCCAGCTCTACCTGAATGCGTTCCTTAGTGATGCGGTCAATCTCCGCAGCCATATCCGTCATGGCGGCCGACACTCGAGGCGCTACCTTAAAGCCCAGCTGGGATACGAATCGGGCGGCCCGGAGCATACGCAGTGGGTCATCTTGGAAGCTGATCTCCGGCGCGCTCGGGGTATCGAGCACACCTTCCAACAGGGCGGACAACCCTCCGAGTGGATCGTGGAATTCGAAGCTGCCATCGCGATGGATCTCCACCGCCATCGCGTTGACAGTAAAATCACGACGCACCAAGTCACCCTCGAGCGTGTCGCCGAACTGTACCTCCGGGTTGCGGGAAGACCCGTCGTAGGAATCAGAACGGAACGTGGTGATCTCGATCTGCTGACCATCCTTTTCCGCAGACAAGGTGCCAAACTCGATGCCGGTATCCCACACCACATCGGCATACTCATCCAAGATGGCGCGGGTCACTTCCGGGCGGGCAGAGGTGGTGAAGTCGAGGTCGTGGCTGAGCTGGCCGAGCAGCGCATCGCGGACCGATCC
This sequence comes from Corynebacterium sp. NPDC104732, assembly GCF_055583565.1. Classification (NCBI taxonomy): domain Bacteria; kingdom Bacillati; phylum Actinomycetota; class Actinomycetes; order Mycobacteriales; family Corynebacteriaceae; genus Corynebacterium; species Corynebacterium sp. NPDC104732. The sequence goes on along the minus strand of NZ_JBVJNS010000003.1, from coordinate 94,224 downwards.
TCCTACTAAGTAGAGAGTGTGGCCATGGTCGTCGAAAAGCGCGGCGAGGGGCGCGAGGGCGGACAATGACGCAAAACGGGCGGAGAGATCGGAATTCACCCCGCACATTCTACCAATTCGCCGGTTCAGGGCCACGGCAGGATACGATATTAGGGATGACTGACCAGCAACCGAACCCGAAGCCACGGCGCCGCTCCTCCCGAGGGGCTACGTCGTCGCGCCCTGGTCAGGAGAAACGCCGGCGGCGCAGGCCTCGGCGACGCAACAATACAGCTAATGCAAATGCCCCGGAGAAGAGGACTCGGAAAGCTAACCCGAAGCGCCGGACGCAACGCTATTCGGAGCGCAGCCACATGCGCACCAGCGATGAAACCTCAGCCGGTGGCCTGGTGGTCAGTGGCCTCGCCGAGGCCGTGAACGACCACGGTGACGTTGATCTTTCCAAAATCTACGTGGCGCTCATCGGCCGATTAGATCGTCGCGGTCGGTTGCTATGGTCCATGCCGAAGGGGCACGTAGAGCCGGGGGAGGAGCGCGCCCTGACCGCCGAGCGGGAAGTGTGGGAGGAAACCGGGGTCCACGGCAAGGTATTCGCTGAACTTGGCGTGATCGACTACTGGTTTGTCTCCGAAGGCACCCGCATCCATAAAACAGTGCACCACCACCTGTTGCGCTACGTTGACGGGGACCTCAACGATGAAGATCCCGAGGTCACCGAGGTGGCGTGGATTCCGGCCAGCGAACTGATCGAGCGCCTGGCCTACGCTGATGAACGCAAACTCGCCCGGATTGCGCACGATCTGATCCCGGAGTTTGCTCGCAAAGCGAAAGCTGAGGGAAAGGCGACTCCTCGCTAATGCGCGCGCTGACCATGCTTGTGACCGCCTCGTTGCTGGTGTTGCCGAGTACGCCGGCCCTGGCATTGCCCTTGCCGACGGCCCCCACCGACCCGATCGTGGCCAGCCAGTGGGCGAACCCGGAGCTGCGGCCGCTGGACTCCGCTAGTGCGATCACTACCAGCATTGACGCCATCAACGAGCATTCCATCACCGTCACCATCAGCAACAATGCGCAGGTGCCTCTGCGCGATGTGTCGGTGCGGGTGCAGCGCGCAGAGCCCGTCTCCACCGTGGCGCAGGGAAAGTTCGCGCTATCCCAGGACCAATCCTTCTATGGCTTCCATACGGGGTTTGTGCCGGTGGATGTGGAGCTTGCTCCGGCAGCGAGCCATACCTTCACCGTCGCGCTGCACCGCGAGGAATTGGGGATCACTGATCCGGCCGTGTACCCGCTACTGATTAATGTCAATGGGGAATTGTCTGGTGCACAGCAGTATGTGTCGTCGCAACGCACGTTGCTGGAAGTGGAAGAACACGCGGTAGATAAAGAAAAGCAGCCCACCCCACTGAGTGTGCTGATCCCGATCACGACCACCACGGACATCGTGCCCGGTGAAACCGGAGAGGCTCCGAACCATCCACCGCTTATCCTGCGTTCGGAGAAACTGGCCCAAGATATCGGCCACGATGGGCGCCTCAGCACGCTAGTGGATACCTTCAACACGGGCGACCCGTCGGTCTGTCTGGCGCTGGATCCGGAAGTGGTGGAGACGGTGGACCGCATGACGGCTGGCTACCAGGTTGCCGAGGATCGTCCGAGCACGGTGGAACACAAACCACGGCTGCGTGACTCCTGGGGCACTAAGGACAAGCAGATCAAGGGCAATCCGGGCACCGGCACGGAGGACGCTAAAGCGTTTTTAGGAAAGCTGCAGAGCATTGCCCAGTCCGGGGGCTGCATCGTTCCTCTTCCGCGGGCAAATGCGGAGCTCAACGCTGTTGCCCAGACTGGTAATTCGCAGCTCATGGAGGAAGCAGTGAGCAGCGGGGCTTCCAGTTTGAGCAAGCTGCTAGGGGTGTCAGTGCGCCCCGATGTGGTGATTCCCGGCTATGGCTACGTGGAGCAGGGCACAGTGGCAGCTCTTTCCGAACCGACGACATTATTGGTGGCGGATAATACGATTCCGGCAAACGCCACAATGATGTCCGACAATGTGAAAGCGGTGGGCTATCACTCGGATGTGACAGCCATGTTGGCGACGATGGGCGACACCCCGGCCACTGCCGGTTTTGCGAACCAGTGGCAGCGCTTTGATTACCGACTGGACTCTCCGGTTGCACGGCGCGCGAGTGCGACAGCTGCCGTGACCCTGGCAGTGGGGGAGGGGGACCACCCGGTGCTGGTGATGCCGCCGCCAACCTTGCAGGTGGATGATGCTCGGGCATTGCAGCTCCACCTCAGACACCTGTTGGAGAGCGGTCGTGCCACGCCACTTTCGTTCTATGACTTCCTGGCACAAGAACCCAGCGTTTCCGCGCCAGCTGAGGGATCGCCGTTTGAGGATCCGACGGTTTTGTCGGATGTCGAGGTGCTGCACGCGCAGCAACAGGCGAAGAGCATTGATGATCTGACGTCATTGATGATTGATGCGCCGACGATTGCGCTGACCCCGCGCGGTTTCACTGATCCGCTGCGGCATGATCTGTTGCGGGCGTTGTCAGTTAATGGGCGTCGTTCGATGATGGGTTATGCCTTGCGTACGGAGAGCAGTGCCGACATCCTGGGGAGGAACAGTGCGATCCTGCAGCAGTTGCGTAGCTCGGTGGTGCTGCTTCCGCCGGGCAACGTGTACACCCGCACGTCTGAATCCTCTCCGCTGCTGATCGTGGCGGAGAACGGGCTGCCACTGCCTGTCGACGCCAAACTCAGTTACTCCGGCCCGGAGGGCGCCAAGATCAACACGGCGGAGTCACTGAAAATCCCTGCTCGTGGTTCGATCACAGCGCAGATGACCGCTGATCTTCCGGACGCCGAACGCAATGACCTCACCGTGTGGCTGGCCACCCAAGCCGGCGCACCGATCAGCGCTCCCGTCGATATTCGTGTCCAAACCCGCTCTGGTTTGCTGGGCTTTGGTGGCATCTCTGCATTGCTGCTTGCGGTGCTCGGATTTGTTATGTTTCACGTGAAACGTCGCTAAAGTTTTGCATTTCCTCGCGAATCCTCACAGAATGGCCTTTCGTGGACTCCTCTCAACAATCTCAAGGGCAACGCTCGCGGATTGTGGCTCCGGCCCCACCCGCGCCGTCGACAAGCCCGGTGGCGCCAAGGCCGCGCCCCGCGCCGCGTGACGACGACCATTCCCTCCTCACCCACGCCCCCAAACAGCAACAACAGTCAAACTCTGATCTCGTCAGATCCACCGGCTCCATGGCGGTAGCAACTCTGGTCTCCCGCATCACGGGCTTCCTCCGCAACGCCATGATCGTGTGGACGCTGGGTGCTGCGATTTCCTCCGCATTCAACACTGCGAACACGCTGCCGAACCTCATTACTGAGATCGTGCTCGGCGCGGTGCTCACCTCGCTCGTGGTGCCGGTGTTGGTGCGCGCGGAGAAGGAAGACCCGGACCGCGGTGAAGCGTTCGTCCGCAGGCTCTTCACTCTGGCGGCCTCGCTCCTGATCGTGGTGACCATCCTGTCGGTGCTCGGGGCTCCACTGCTCACGGCGCTTCAGCTGCGTTCCGACGGCCAGGTCAACCTGAGCCAGGCCACCGCCTTTGCAGTCCTACTGTTGCCACAGATTTTCTTCTACGGCATCTTCTCGCTCTTCATGGCGGTGCTCAACACCAAGGGCATTTTTAAGCCAGGCGCCTGGGCCCCCGTGGTGAACAACCTCATTGCGCTCGCTACCCTCGGGGCATATTGGCTGGTGCCGGGTAAGCTCCATGCCCGGCAAACTGTATCCATCGCAGACCCGCATGTGTTGCTCCTGGGTGTCGGCACAACCCTGGGTGTGGTGGTGCAGGCCCTGATCCTGCTGCCGTACCTGGCCAAGGCCGGGGTGAGCCTCAAACCCCTGTGGGGAATTGATGACCGCCTCAAGCAGTTCGGCGGAATGGCGCTGGCGATTATCGTCTATGTCGCCATCTCCCAGGCCGGTTACGTGGTCACCACCCGTATCGCCTCCGGCGCGGATGAGGCAGCACCGAACATTTACCAGCAGGCCTGGCTGCTGCTGCAGATGCCGTACGGCATCATCGGCGTCACGCTGCTTACCGCGATCATGCCACGCCTGTCCCGCCGGGCCGCCGAAGGTGACGACGCCGGTGTGGTCGCCGACCTCATCTTGGGCACCAAACTCACCTTCTTGGCCCTCATCCCAGTGGTGGTGTTCTTCACCGCCTTCGGCACCTACATCTCCATCGGCCTGTTCGCGTACCTCGAGTTCTCCATGGACGCGGCCACCACGCTCGGCTGGACGCTCTCCTTTTCCGCCTTCACCCTGATCCCGTACGCCCTCGTGCTGCTGCACCTGCGCGTGTTCTACGCCCGGGAAGAAGCCTGGACCCCCACCTTCATCATCGCCGGTATTACCGCGACCAAGGTGATCTTGTCCTACCTTGCGCAGGCTATCGCGACCTCCCCGGACCGCGTGGTGGTGCTGCTGGGTGCCGCGAACGGTTTCGGCTTTGTGGCTGGTGCCGTGATCGGCGCGACACTGCTGCGCCGCCAGCTCGGATCCCTCGGGGCCCGCGACATTCTGCGTTCCTCACTGTGGGTCGGTGGCGCTGCGGTCATCGGCGCAGCGGGTGCGTGGACGCTCGATATTGCGCTCTGGAGTCTGCTTGACGGGTTGTGGAGTTTCCTGGGCTCGGCGGGATTCTTGATCCGCACCGCACTCATCGGGTTCTTCTTCCTGGCCATCACGGCCGGGGTGCTCGCGAAATCCCCGCTGGAAGAAGTGCAGCGGTTCACGGACGTCGTGAAGCGTCGCCTGGGCCGTGCCACCCCAAGCCAGACTGCCGCGGTGAGCGCCGCGGTGACCCCGACGGAGGCCATGCCGATCCCGGCGCCGATGTCTGCCGGCATGGTGCAGCCGCCACGACTGCTGCCAGGCGCGCCCGTGCTGGATGGTAGGTTCCGCCTGCTCGCCTCCTTCGGCGAGTCTGGCGATGACCAAGTGACCGCGAAGTTCTGGCAGGCCAAGGAGGTGAGCACCGGCCGGGATGCTGCGCTGGTGTTCGTGGAGGCCCACGGCACATCGCTCGCAGCTCAGGCCGGGGCGGCAGCTGAGGTCACCCGCCGGACCCGCAAGCTCGTCGAGCTGGGGTGCCCCGCTGTCGCGCCCGATGTGACCGTGATGGCCTACCGCTCCGGCTGCCTAGTCATCGCTGACTGGGCGGAAGGGTCGGCGCTACGAGCCGTAGCTGAGTTGGGTGCGGCGAACCGTGACGCAGCCGCCGCTGCGCTCGCACCGCTTGCCGACGCCGCTGCCACGGCACACGGCGCCGGGGTGCCTCTCGGGATGGATTCGATCGACCGTATCCGCATTTCCAAGTCCGGTACCGCCGTCCTAGCCTTCCCAGCCGTGTTGTCGAGCAACAATCCCGCCAACGACTGCGCCACCCTCGTCAGCGCCTTCAAGATACTCACCGGCGAACAGCTTTCCGGAGATGCTGCTCAGGTGGCGGCGTCACTGCGTGGGGTATCTCCTGAGGAGCCACTTCCGGTTGCGCCCGAGGAACATCCAGAGCCCACCTCACGGGCTGGTTTCGGGGCGAAGGGCTATTCCCGCACGATGACGGGCGTGCTCATCGCCATGTCCATTACCTTGGTGGCGATCATCGCGCTCCTTACTGCGTACCTGCTCGGGGTGATGGGAGGCTTCCGCGAGGACTCCCCGGTGCGGGTGGAACCCGATGTTGTGCATGTCACGATAGAACCGGTTCCTACCAGCTAGTTTCTGGTAACCAACGAGCCGCTCGGCAAGAGTTATCCACACCACGAGATGACTCACCGAGCGGTTTTTTGTTCGCCACGGCACAATGAGGGAGACATTCACAACTCGGGGGGTTCCATGAACGATCAAACTTTGGTGACCGATTTCATCGCTGGGGACGATGCCGCATTCGCGCAGATCATCCATCGCTACCACCATTCGTTGTGGTGGACGGCGCGCAAGTATGTCCGCAGCGATTTCGACGCCCAAGATGTGCTGCAGGAAGCGTACCTGCGGGCCGCACTGGGCCTGCGCCACTACCGCGCGGACTGCAGCTTAAAAACATGGCTGCATCGGCTGGTACTCAACGCCAGCCACGACTACCGCACCGCCAGGTACCGTTCCAACGAGCTGTCACTGCTCGATGATCACACTTATGATTTCCCGCACCCTACCTACAACCCACTGGACTCATTGGACCTGACGCTGACGCTGATCAACGTGCTGCATAAGCTTAACGACGACCAAAAAACCATCCTTTTCATGGTGGATGTACTGGGTTACACCATCTACCGAACCGCGGATGATCTGGGAATATCATCAGGAACCCTGAAGTCCCGCCGGTCACGCGCCAAGTCCTATATTCGCGCCAAACACCCGGAACTAGTGCGCTAGACTAAGCCCCATGACTGAAATCCATGACGTGGCAATCATCGGCTCTGGCCCCGCGGGCTATACCGCAGCAATCTACGCGGCTCGCGCTGAGCTTAAGCCGATCATGTTCGAAGGCATCGAGTACGGTGGCTCACTGATGACAACCACCGAGGTGGAGAATTTCCCTGGCTTTGCCGAGGGAATCATGGGACCAGAACTCATGGATCAGATGCGCAACCAGGCCGAGCGATTCGGTACGCAGCTGCTCATGGAGATCGTGGATCGGGTAGACCTTTCGGGGGATATCAAGAAGCTGTATGTGGGCAATGAGGAGTACCAGGCCCGGGCCGTCATTCTCGCGATGGGTGCGGCGCCACGTTATCTGAACGTCCCAGGTGAGCAGGAGCTGCTCGGTCGTGGCGTGTCGTCCTGCGCAACGTGCGACGGTTTCTTCTTCAAGGATCACGATATCGCCGTGATCGGTGGTGGCGATTCTGCGATGGAGGAGGCAACGTTCCTCACTAAGTTCGCGAAATCCGTGACGATTGTGCACCGCCGAGAAGAGTTCCGAGCATCCGCAATCATGTTGGAGCGGGCGAAAGCTAACGAAAAGATCAAATTTGCTACGAACAAAGTCGTGTCGCGCGTTGTGGGCACCTCTTCAGTGGAAGGCTTGGAGCTTACTGACACCGTCACTGGCGAAGTCTCTGAGCTTCCAGTCACCGCGATGTTTGTGGCCATCGGGCATGACCCTCGTTCTGCGTTGGTGCAGCCGGACGTCGCCACAGACGATGTCGGCTACATCACGGTCGCGGAGCCTTCGACCCACACCAACATCCCCGGTGTGTTCGCGGCCGGTGACATAGTGGATAGCCACTACCAGCAGGCCATTACGGCTGCGGGTGCTGGCTGCCGCGCAGCGATTGATGCCGAGCATTACCTGGCGAGCCTGTAAGGAGTTTTGTTGTGATTGTCGATGTAACTTCGGATACCTTCCGTAGCACTGTGATCGAGTCTTCCAAGCCTGTGCTGGTGGATTTTTGGGCCGAGTGGTGCGGGCCGTGTAAGAAACTCGGCCCAGTTCTGGAGCAGGTTGCTGAGGAGCTGGGAGACGCTGTTACCATTGCGAAAGTGAACGTGGATAACGAGCGTACGTTGGGCGCGATGTTCCAAATCATGTCTATTCCTGCTGTCATGATTTTCAAGGACGGCAAGAAGGTCGATGAGTTCGTTGGGGTGCGCTCTAAGAGCGATATTGTGGCCAAGCTTCAGGCACAACTGTAAGGGGAGAGTAAAGCGTTGTCCGATCTGTTGCGGGTTGGCGATAAGAGCCCTCGGGTAGCCGAGGTCCGAACCATTTTGGCGGGCCTGGGCTTGTTGCCGACCTTCGACGTAAACCTGGTCCCGGAGTCTTCCCAGCAATATTCTGAGGCGGACACCATCTTTGATGAGGAACTCGCCTCCGCTGTTCGCGCGTTTCAGCAGAGCAGAGGAATCCTCGCTGATGGCATCATCAGGGAAAGGCTGCTGCGACTTCTGCGCGAAGCATCGTACAAGCTAGGTAATCGCGTCCTCATTTTCCAGCCCGGGAACGTGATGGTGGGCGACGATGTTGCCCAGCTCCAGACCCAGCTGCAGGACTTGGGGTTTTATGCGCAGCGTATCGACGGCCATTACGGTGAAGCCACGTACCTGGCAGTGAAGTCCTACCAGCTGAACTACGGTCTGAATGAGGATGGCATCACGGGCCCTGACACGGTTCGGGCGCTCGGGCTGCTGGGGCGCCGTATTAAGGGCGGTTCCAAGCAAGCTATTTCGGAACGAGAGCAGGTCCGTAAAGCTGGCCCGAAGTTGGCCGGTAAGCGAGTGGTTATTGACCCGCACCTTGGTGGTGAGCACACCGGTCAGGTGGTGCAGGGCAAATTTGGGACGATCTCGGAGGAAGAGATCCTGTGGGATCTCGCTACCCGGATTGAAGGTCGCATGATCGCGGCCGGGATGGAAGCAATTTTGTCGCGCCCCCGGCACAGTGACCCTTCCACTAAACAGCGCGCTGACATCGCTAACGCCTTCGGGGCGGATTTGTTGATTAACCTGCAGTGCGATTCTTACCCCAATGAGAAAGCTGGTGGCGCGGCGACGTTCTACTTTGGTTCGGAAATCGGGGCAACGTCGCTCACAGGTGAGATGCTGTCGGGCTATGTGCAGCGCGAAGTAGTGGCCCGCACTGGCCTGGTGAACTGTGGGAACCACGCCCGCACCTGGGAGATTCTGCGAATGTCCAAAATGCCAACCATCGAGCTGGTGTGCGGTTACCTGACGAACCCGACTGACGTTGCGATCCTGACAGACCCTAAGAAGCGAGATGCCATCGCGGAAGCCGTGGTGGTTGCTGTGAAGCGCCTGTACCTGCTGGACGAGGACGATCAGCCCACCGGTACCTTCAAGTTCACAGAACTGTTGGCGGCCGAGGACATGTAGGTTTCGGGACGGCCTGCTGCCTTTAGCGGGATACGTCCCCTAGCTGCACGAAAGTAAATCCGGCCTCGCGAAGCTGCGGTATTGCTGCTCGAACTCCTTCGGCAGTACCGTGCCCTGGCTGGTTCATATGCATGATTGCAATCGCGCCAGGGCCACTGTGCGTCAAAGATTTGGTCACCGCGCGCGCAGCGAGGGTTGCCCCGGCATCCCCATTAACGGAAAAGCCGGCAATAGCTACCCCCAAGTCGCGCGCAATCCGCACGGCGATGTCGTCGTAATGCGCAGTGCCAGAGCGGAACCATTTCGACTCGACGCCCAAAAACTCACGCAGGAACCGCCGATTTCCTTCGATTTCCTCGACGAGCTCCGCAACATTTGCTGTCCCCGCAATGCCATAAGCCGACCGACCATTGACCGACAAGGGTTTGTGCGAGGTCCCGTGGTTTTCGATCTGAAACAGGGGATGAGCAGCGATTTCTTGGGCTCGCCGCGGGTTGGCATCAATCCACCGTTTGTTCCAAAACAGCGTGGCGGGGACGTTTTGTTCCTGCAGCGTAGCAAGCAGAGCCTCATCGATGCGTGATCCTTTTGGCCCGCCACAGGCATCGAAGGTCAGCGCAATCGTCTTCGCCTCGGGAGGCATCGTGCGCACGATGCCTGGCACATCAAGTCCCCAGGCGTGCGCGCCCGCGTGCTCGTAGCGCGCAATGATATCTACTTCCGGTAGCAGGGTCTGAGTTGGTGGCGCCGCGCTCGTCGTACTGCTTGCAGTCGGGTTCATGGTGGCGCCACGACGCTCGGTCTGCAGCGTGCAGCCAGCCACTGCCATGACGGGCAAAGCGAGGCCGGCAGCAAGGAAACCGCGGCGAGAAAGTTCAGAAGGATGCCCCACGAGCACCAAGTTTATGCAACCTCATGTCTTCGCATGCTTACCGACGCCCGGGGCTGGCAAAGCGGGGAGGCGGCACATCAGCTACGTGTGCCGGTTGCGGTTAGAATTGGTCACAATCATGAAAGGAAGTTCTGCTTCGTGAACGGTGACCTAAATATATACTGCGACGAAAGTACTCACCTGCCGGGTGATGGTATGCCCTTCATGGTTCTCGGTGCCATCGCTTGCCCAACAGAAAAAACGAAGGAAGCAGCCTCGCGACTGAGAGATTTGCGGAGGAAGCATGATCTTCCAAGCTACTTCGAGATCAAGTGGAACAAAATTTCTCCATCCAAACTGGATTTCTACTTGGATGTTATTGATTATTTCTTCGATGACGACGATCTAGGTTTCCGTTGTGTTATTGCCCCCAAAGCTGAGCTTGACCATCAGCGATTCCGTCAGACACACGATGACTGGTACTACAAAATGATGTTCCTGCTGATACGCAACGTCATCCCATCTTCTGGCAGGGCGTTTATCTACCTCGATAAGAAGGATACTCGAGGCGCGGGAAAGGTCGCGAAGCTCAAAGAGGTGATATCGAATTCGATGTACGATTTTGACCGCAGGATCGTACAGCGAATTCAAATCGTTGAGTCTCACCATGTCGGTCTCCTCCAGTTGTCAGATTTACTGCTGGGTTGTGTCAATTACGCCAGCCGTGCTCAGCTCGACAGTGAGGCAAAAACACGCGTTCTACATCGGGTCCAGGAACGGTCAGGGCTAAAATTGACTCAGACAACGTTACTCACGGAAACAAAGTTCAACGTCTTTCGTTGGAACCCACAGGAGTAGCATCTGTGATCCATCTCGAACCAACGGAAGTCTTCAATCCAGGACAAATGACGTGCGATGAATACCTAGATTCGCTCTTCAATACCTTCCTAAAGACATTGATTCATCGACCTCTTTATTGGAAAACGGCAGGCTGCCGTGTAAGTTTCCGCCGTTATGAAGAAGTCGATGGACGTTACGCGAGCTTCTGGCATCTCATTAGCGGTGGGAGTCAAACCGACACTGAGCGTAATGTTGAAATCGAACGTTGCCGTCGGATTGGTTGGATTCGTCCGATGGTGGAGGCCTTCAATCAAGATTTTCCTAACCGCGAGAACCACATCTATTGGTGGGTTAGCCCTGACCCACGCTGGCGAGGCCGCAGGTATGGTCTAGCTACTGAAGGATTCGAATACGTTCTGTTCATTGAGGAACGTCCTAAGTATGCTCTTATCATCACGGCATACTACGTAAAGCAAACCCGTCGTCGCGCAAAGTTTAGAGCCGAGCATGACGAATTTTGGAAGGAAAAGCAAGGGCCGCCCGCGTAGCGAACGGCCCCAGATACTCCTTCAACATCCTGGTTGATGAGCTATAAACAAGGATAGCAGGCCATGTCAACCCATCCTCTGTAGCGCGGTATCTTCCGGGGCTGCAGACGTATTATTGGACGTCTCGCGCTGCAAGTTCGATCTAATTCGGGAGTTGATAGGCAGCGTGAAACTGACTCATCCGATTGACGAGCAGTGGCAGCTTTTCGATGTCGCAAAAGGACAAACTCGGTGCCCCTCACACCACGGCCACCGCCAACAACTCCGACACTTCCGCGGCAGTGAGCAACCCATCGACGGGTGGCAGTTCGATACGAAGCCGTGGCACCTCATCGTGGTCGGCGACCACCCAAAAACCCGCTGCTAACAGGGCGGATTCGGGGATGAGTCCGATAGGTCCGTAAGTGGAACCGGAGCGCCAACCGAAGGCCTCAACGGCGGGGATGTCGGCGGCAAGGAGGTGGGTGAGGCAGGCGTCGATAAGCACAGTGTGCGCGCCCTCGGTGAGCCGCGAGCCAAACAGTGAGCTGAGCACGGTGGCGTCGGGGGAGACCGGGCCACTGGGCATCTCTAACACTCCCGGCAGCAAAACTGGGGGAGCGAAGAGGATGGTAGCTACGTCTGGGATGGCAAACCCGCAGGTGCCATAGGTCATCAGGGTGTTGCTCAGCCACAGCTCCTTGGTCATGGCCACGTCAGTTGCTGCGGAGCCGGCCTCCCAGAACGCGGAACGCAGACAGGCCGGATGCACGTTCGACAGTGACACCGGCTCAATGCGCATTAGCCCTCCAGCAAGCCCATGATGCGGTCGAAGTCATCGCGGTCGCCGAATTCCAGCACGATCTTGCCCTTGCGCTTGCCCACAGAGACGGACACCTTGGTGTCAAAGCGGTCGCCGAGGCGGTCAGCGGCCTCAGTGGCAAAGGCTGGCGCTGGGGCCTTGGTGCGCTGCTTCGGGGCCGGTTCCTCACCACGGTTGAGCAGAGTGACGGCTTCTTCCGTGGCACGTACCGACAGCCCCTCGGCCACAATGCGGGTGGCGAGCTCGGACTGGGCCTGAGCACCAGCCTTGAGGCCCAGGAGGGCGCGCGCATGCCCCGCAGACAGCACGCCCGCGGCTACCTTGCGCTGCACATCCACCGGGAGTGCCAGCAGGCGAATCATGTTGGTGATCAGCGGACGGGACCGTCCGATCCGGGCAGCGAGTTCGGCTTGGGTGACGCCGAATTCTTCCAACAACTGCTGATACGCGGCCGCTTCTTCCAGCGGGTTGAGCTGCGCGCGGTGGATGTTTTCCAGCAGTGCATCGCGGAGCATCTCGCCATCATCGGTTTCCCGGACGATCGCCGGGATCTTATGCAATCCCGCTTTGCCGGCCGCGCGCCAGCGGCGTTCACCCATGATGATCTCGTAGCCACTGTCCTTCTCGCGAACGACGATGGGCTGCATGAGTCCGAACTCCTTGATGGAGTGCACGAGCTCAGCCAAAGCCTCGGGGTCGAATACCTGGCGTGGCTGGCGGGGATTCGGGCGAATGTCCCGGAGGGGGATTTCGCGGTAGGTTGCGCCGAAGGACGTTTCCGAAGTCGCCTGTTGCTGGCCCGCCTGTTGCGCGGGTGTGGATCCGTTGCCCAGAATAATGTCGGCAGCAGAGCTGGTCAGGCGTGGTTTTTCTTCCGGGGTGCTCGGGATCAGTGCGGCGAGTCCGCGGCCGAGGCCACCTTTACGAGTTTCGTTCGCCACTACTTTTCTCCTTCTGGCTGTTGTCCGATGGGTCCGGATTCTTCGGTGGGCAGGTAATCGCCCCTGGTCGCGAGTTCCTTCGCTGCATCGAGGTAGGCGAGTGCGCCGCGCGAACCGGGGTCGTATTGCAGCACGGTTTGCCCGTATCCTGGCGCTTCGGAAACCTTCACGGAACGCGGGATCATGTTGCGCAGCACCACGGGGCCGAAGTGTTCCCGGACTTCGTTGGCCACTTGCTCGGCGAGTTTAGTGCGAGCGTCGTACATGGTCAGCAAGATCGCGCTGATGTGCAGCTTGGGGTTGAGGTGCTGCCGGATCATGGTGATGTTGTTCAGCAGCTGACCCACGCCTTCCAGCGCGTAGTACTCCGCCTGGATGGGAATGATGACTTCGTTCACCGCGGTCATGGCGTTGATGGTGAGCAGGCCTAACGACGGCGGGCAGTCAATAATCACGTAGTCGAAGCCATCGAGGGTGGCGAGGGCGTCGGCAAGCCGGTATTCGCGTCGCACCATAGACACCAGCTCGATTTCGGAGCCGGCGAGGTCAATGGTGGCGGGGATGCAGAAGAGATTGTCGTTGAAGGTGGATTTCTGCATGGCTTCGGCCGCGGTGCATTCCCCGATGAGCATCTCGTAGGAGGACAGCACCCCGGATCGGTGTTCAACGCCGAGCGCGGTGGATGCGTTACCTTGCGGATCCAGGTCCACGACCAGCACTTTCAGCCCGTGTAGTGCCAGTCCGGCGGCGAGGTTCACTGATGAGGTAGTTTTACCTACTCCGCCTTTTTGGTTCGCAATGGTGATGGTGCGAGGCACCTCGGGGCGGGGGAGTGACAGTGCGTTTGGCGTCATCACCTTCGCTGCCCGCCTAGCTGCGGCGGCAATTGGTGTGTCGTCCCAGAACTGCTCGTCCATTCACATTTCCCTTCCCAAAATTTTGGCCTTTTTATCCTACTTGATCCGCGGCACGATGATGAGGGTCGTTGGCTCTTCCAGGTGTGCCTGGCCCACAATGCGGATCTCCGCGAGCCCGCCGCCAGCCTTTTTGACCTCTTTCGCGTCCCGCTGCAGCTCTTCCGCCACCGAGGATCCTTTGAGAGCAATCATCCTGCCGCCCTTTTTTACCAGCGGGAGGGACCATCCGGCGAGCCGCCCTAGGGGAGCGACGGCGCGCGACGTCACGACGTCGACAAGCCCCACCTGCGCCCGCACGGCCTTTTCTTCGGCGCGGCCGCGGATGACGGTCACGTTGTCAAGGCCGAGCTTCTCGACGACCTCCCCCAGGAACACGGAGCGCTTTAGCAGTGGCTCGATCAGAATGATATTCAGGTCAGGACGTGCGATCGCGAGGGGAATACCCGGAAGACCAGCACCGGAACCGACATCGGCGACGGTCACCCCATGTGGGATCGCCTCCTGCGCCACGGCACAGTTGAGGATGTGGCGCTCCCAGAGCCTAGGCACCTCACGGGGGCCGATGAAGCCCCTGGTAGAGCCGTCTGTCGCGAGGAGATCGTGGTACTTTTCCGCCAATTCGAGGCGATCCCCGAACACATCCGCTGGTTTCACGTGAAACATCCTTTCTTGCTCTTCTCACTCTACTGTGGCATGAAAAAAGCCACCCTTGCGGGTGGCATGTGGTGGAAGCTTACTTGCGTTTCTTCTTCGGGTTGTTGGGTCGCTGACCTGGCTTCGGGGCGGACGCTCGCTTTGCTGCCTTTTTAGCCTCGATCTCTGCTTCTTCTTCCTTGTCCATCTTGTCAAAGACGTACTTCATCTGGAAGTAAGTCCAGATGTTGTTGGCGCCCATGTAGCACAGCAGACCGATGTGCCACAGCACACCAGTGAACAAAATCGTGGCTGGCATGAACCAGAGCATCATCTTGTTCATCATGTCCATTTGAGACGCCATCATGTCATTAGCAGGGGCCTTCTGCTTACCGGAGGCAATGCGCGCTTTCTGACGTTCCAGCGACATCCGAGCATTGAAGTGCGTGGCGAGCACCGTCAGCACGATCAGCGGAGCCGCAACCATGGCGATCTTCAGCTTGCTCAGATCGGCGCCGGGGAAGGCAGCGTACTGCTCTGCCGGCATCGAGATGTACGAAGACAGTGGCACACCGAACAGTTTCGCATCCAGGAAGGACTGCACATCTTCTGGCTTGAAGAAGTAGTTGGCGGTGTTGCGGTTTTCCTCAATGGACATCCCCAGCTGTCCCGCGCCGGTACCGGTGCGGTTGAAGGAGCGCAGCACGTGGAACAGGCCAATGAACACCGGCATCTGCACCAGTAGTGGCAAGCAACCTGCGATTGGGTTGACGCCCATCTCCTTTTGGAGCTTGCGCGTCTCCTCCATCATCTTCTGCTGGTCGTTCTTGTACTTCTGGCGAATTTCCTGCATCAGTGGCTGCATTTCCTGCATCTTGCGACCGGAACGCATCTGGTTGATGATCGGCTTCACCAGCAGGATACGGATGGTGAAGGTCAGGAAGATGATGGCCAGGACCCAGGTGATACCGGATCCGGGGTCGAGCACAAAAGAAAATACTTTGTGCCAGAACCACAGCACAAAGGAAATCGGCCAATAGATGAAATTGAGCACTGTGAGTCTTAACTCCTTTTGGTTTTGCTTGGGCGGACGGGGTCAAATCCGCCCGGATGCCAGGGCCCACATTTAGAAAGCCGCACTAGGGACATTACGGTACCTTTCACGGCTCCGTGTTCCTTCAGTGCATCGAGTGCATACGCGCTGCACGTTGGCTCAAAACGACAGGTAGAACCCATCTTAAGTGGCGAGATGTACTTTTGGTATACCAACACCAGGCGCAGCAGCGCTTTAGTTGCGGGTGAGTTTGGTGAGTGCGTACTGCACATCGTCCATGAGCTCCTTGCTGGTTGCGTGGCCGGCGCGTGGCAGCGCCCTAATGACAACGTCACAGCCAGCGGGGATAGTTCCCGAAAGGTGATGGCACACATGCCGAAGCCGTCGGTAGGTTCGGTGTCTGACGACCGAATTACCGACGGCTTTGGAAACGATGAGACCGAAGTGAGGTCCGCCGAAACGGACAAACTCACTCTGATCCGCGATCACAAGATGGACGACAACCGTTTTGGTTCCCGTCCGGCGTCCCTTACGCACTACGCGCCGGAACTCGGCAGAGTCCAGCTTGAACTGCTGAGGGAGCACTCTTGTAAATTACGCGGTCAGCTTTGCACGGCCCTTGCTACGACGAGCCGCAACGATTGCGCGACCGGAACGGGTACGCATACGAGTACGGAAGCCGTGAACACGTGCACGACGACGGTTGTTCGGCTGGAACGTCCGCTTGCCCTTTGCCACGGTTACACTCCTAAAGTTCTGATCGGGAGACGTCATGGCTGCGAAAAATTGGCTGGCGCGCTTAACGACGCCAGTTGTTCAAAATCCGTGGCCCTTACGTCACCCTGGTTTGGATGATTGTTAACAACTCGGACGTTGAAATGTGTCGCACACGCTTAGCTAAGCGGCGCGTCACAGGCCGACTAACTTCCGAGCCGCCAGGCTTGAAGAACAAACCCGGCGTTATGCACACCAAAATCTAGTGATGTGACAGACAGGTGAAATCCTACGCTATGGCTGGGTGCGAACCAAATCGACACGCCGGGGGAAATGACTACCCCTTGAATGACATTTTTGTAATTCGAGCGCTGGTAGGACGCGTTTTTGCACGGTTATCCACATGTAGCATGTTCACTACCGAGTGGGGCATTTTCCCTATGTAGACAGGGTGCGCGAGAGCCGAGTAAGTATAGAAATACGCGTTTCATTCACAGCCTGTGCGTAAACCAAAATGTGTATAACTCTCGACCAAAACTTTAGAGTTTAAAATTTCATCGCTAAAGATGCAGGTCACAAGGTTTTCCACCCCCATGAAAGTTATCCACAGGCTATGACGTATCCTGTGTATAACTTGGTGTAAAAAGTTATCCACAGGTGTGTACAACTCTGTGGAAGCACAGGACAATGACAATTTCATGATGTGGACAACCTATCCACCGCCAAAAGAACAACCGTCCGACCACATCCATCGGACAACTGCGTAGCAAAAAGGAATGTAAGTGACCCAGATTTCAGATGATCTGCAAACAACGTGGCATGAGATCGTCGCAGACCTCACCCGCCTAGCCGAGGAACCCGGCTCAGGCGTGGCACCGCTGACCGTTAAGCAGCGCGCATTCCTTGCTCTGGTCAAGCCGATTTCTTTCATTCCGGGCTACGCCATCATTTCCACACCACACAACATGGCTCGTGACGTGATCGAAAATGATCTCGGCGATGCCATCCGCCTCGTCCTGCAGCGCAAAATGGGTCGCCCCTTCTCGCTCGCCGTATCCGTGGAGCCAGATAACCCTGATCAACACGAGTTGCCGCTTGAGAAAAAGCCGGCGCAACAGGATCACTGGAAAGAGGTGGTCGTCGATACGCCCGCGCCTGAACCGGCCCCTGTCGTGCGGGAAGCACCGTCCACCGACAAACGAGACCTCTCACTGAATCCGAAGTACACCTTCGAAAATTTTGTGATCGGCAGCTCGAACCGTTTCCCAGTCGCCGCCGCCAAGGCGGTCTCGGAATCACTGGCTCAGGCCTACAACCCGCTGTTTATTTGGGGCGGATCCGGCCTCGGGAAAACGCACCTGCTGCACGCCATCGGTAACTATGCAAAGGTGCTGCAACCTGGGCTGCGCGTGAAATACGTGTCCTCTGAGGAATTCACCAACGACTACATCAACTCGGTGCGTGATGACCGTCAGGAAAAATTCAAGCGAAACTACCGCAACCTGGACGTGCTCATGGTTGATGACATCCAGTTCCTGGAGGGCAAGGAAGGCACCCAGGAAGAGTTCTTCCACACCTTCAACGCGCTACATCAGGCGGACAAGCAGATCGTCTTGAGCTCTGACCGCCCACCAAAGGAGCTAACTACCCTCACCGACCGGCTGCGCACCCGATTCAAGGCCGGCCTCATTACTGACATTCAGCCGCCTGACCTGGAAACACGGATGGCCATCTTGTCCAAGAAGGCGCAGTCCGAAGGTACCGTCGTCGATCACGAAGTTCTGGAGCTCATTGCATCCCGGTTTGAGACATCCATCCGTGAACTCGAAGGCGCCCTCATCCGCGTCACTGCCTATTCCTCGCTGATCAAAGAACCAATCGACCTCAAAACCGCCGAGATCGCCCTGCGCGACATCATGCCCGACGCCGACGACGTTGAAATCAGCGCTGACCACATCATTGAGCAGGCAGCCGAGTACTTCGACGTCACCGTTGATGCGCTCACCGGCGTCGGCAAGACCCGTGCGGTGGCACATGCGCGTCAGATCGCCATGTACCTGTGCCGCGAACTCACCGATCTTTCCTTGCCACGTATCGGCGAGTACTTCGGCGGTAAGGATCACACGACAGTGATGTACGCGGTGCGCAAGATCAACAAGGAAATGACCGAAAAGCGCGATACTTACGATCAGATCCAGTCGCTGACCTCGGCGATTAAGAAGCGCAAGTAGCGGGTTGCTGATAGCGATTCGGTCGCTGGAACTAATCCCTATGCCTATCCAAAGCAAAAGCCCAGGTGGCGAGCATGAATAGGCATAGGGATTTTTTGTGCAACCACCGATCGCTATCCGCGCATTCTTGGCCGCAAAAAACTATCCACAGATGTTATCCACACCTGTGTAATTACAAGAGTGTGATTCCGTGAAACAGCACACAAGCGGGCATGTGCAAAACTACGGCAAATCTGTGCAAGAACACGTGGATCATTTGTGGATAACCAACGACTGGCAAAAGTATCCCCAACCGGCCATTGTTATCCACAGATCATTCACATGCCATCCACACGCTAGGATTGAAGCGATGAGCTGTGGAAAACCCGAGTTATCCACAGTTTGCACAGGACTTACTGTAGTTACCATTCTTTTACTTGTAATTCTTAAAGAAGAAAGAGGGCGTGGGGATAGTTCTTCGAAAGCACCTCGGGCCGAGGCTGCTCGATTTACCTTCGCTCCTCTTCCCAGGTAGCTTTGTGTGTAATTACGAAACTTTGAAGGAGACTTAGCGAGCATGGAGACATCAATTTCATTCCGTGTGGCCAAGGACGATTTGGCTAGCGCGGTGGCTTGGGTTGCACGTAGCTTGCCGTCGAAGCCAACTCAGCCGGTGCTCCGTGGCATGCTGATCACCGCAGACGATGATGGTCTTGAGCTTGCTGGCTTTGACTATGAGGTGTCTACCAAGCAACGAATTTCTGCCGAGGTTTCCCAAAATGGCCGCATTGCTGTTGCCGGTAAACTGATCGCGGATATCACCAGCACGTTGCCTAACAAGCCTGTTGATGTCACGGTTGATGGCTCTAAGGTGTTGCTTTCCTGTGGTGCTTCTCGCTTCGAGCTGCCGAGCATTCCACTCGATGATTACCCGCAGCTCCCTGCCCTCCCTGAGGTCACCGGTGCGATCGACCCGAAGCTCTTCACCGAGGCCGTCACCCAGGTTGCTACGGCTGCTGGTCGCGACGAAACCCTCCCAATGCTCACCGGCGTCCACTTTGAGGTTCACGGCGAAGATGTACTGCTGGCCGCTACAGACCGATTCCGTCTTGCCGTACGCAGCTTCAACTGGATTCCACGGAACCCGCAGGTAGAAGCCAAGTTGCTGATCCCAGCGAAGACGCTCTTGGAAAACGCCCGCAGCCTGGATACCAGCCTCAACGATCCTGTTGAGATCGCGGTGGGCAACGATGAACAGATCGGTAGCGATGGTTTGTTTGGTGTTCATGCGGACACCCGCCAGACCACCACGCGCATGCTCGACGCGGACTTCCCGAATTTCCGCCCGCTGCTGCCGAAGTCTCACACCTCCATCGCCAGCGTGGAGATTGCACCGCTTCTCGACGCCATCCGCCGCGTCGCCCTCGTCGCCGACCGCAACGCGCAGATCCGCATGAGCTTCTCCGAGGGCCAGGTTGTGCTGGACGCAGGTGGCAATGACTCCGGCCATGCAGAGGAAGTTCTTCCGTGTGCTTTTGCAGGTGAACCGCTGCACATCGCGTTTAACCCGGGTTATCTGAAGGACGGTCTAGCCGTGATTAACACGAATCGTGTTGTTTTCGGTTTCACGCAGCCTTCTCGCCCGGCGATCATGATTCCGGAGCCAGAGGTGTTGCCTGAGGCTGATGGCAATGGTGAGTTCCCGACCCCAGCCACGGACTTCACCTATTTGTTGATGCCAGTTCGCCTGCCGGGCTAAATGCACCTTCGTCACCTGCAGTTACGGGATTTCCGTTCATGGCCGACGCTTGAGCTTGAGCTGGGGCCGGGCGTGACCGTGTTTGTGGGCAGAAATGGCCACGGAAAGACGAACATTGTCGAGGCCGTCGGGTACGCGGCACACCTGTCGAGCCATCGGGTTCCCACCGATGCGCCGCTCGTGCGATCTGGGCAAGACAACGCCCTGATTTCCGCGACGGCGATCAATGACGGCCGTGAGCTGACTGCGCACTTGCTGGTGAATGCCCATCGGGCCAACCAGGCGCAGATTAACCGTACTCGCCTGAAAAGCCCCCGCGAGCTGCTGGGAGTGGTCAAGACGGTGCTGTTCGCCCCGGAGGATTTGGCCCTGGTCAAGGGTGAGCCCTCGGAGCGGCGCAAGTACTTAGACACGATCCTGGCCACTCGTCAGCCGCGGCTCGCGGGCGTGAAAGCGGACTACGAGCGCGTCGTTAAGCAACGCAATGCCCTATTGAAGTCGGCGGGTGCCGCGCTGCGCCGCGGGTATGACGACGCAGACGGGGCTAGCGCCTTAACGACGCTGGATGTGTGGGATTCCCACCTTGCCCACCTCGGGGCGCAGTTGATTGCGCACCGACTCATGCTGGTCGCCGAATTACGGGACGAAGTACCCAAGGCCTATTCCACCATCGCCCCGGAATCCCGGCCCGCATCCGTGAGTTACAAGTCCACCGTGCCTGTCTCCGGGACAGACCCGGCGGTGATCGAAGCCGAGATGCTCGCGGAACTTGGGGTCCGGCGTGCTAAGGAAATTGACCGCGGAATGTCATTAGTAGGCCCGCATCGCGATGACCTGGAGCTGATTTTGGGTAACGATCCCGCAAAAGGATTCGCCAGCCACGGGGAGACGTGGTCGTTTGCGCTTTCGTTGCGGATCGCCGAATTTTATCTGGTCAAAGGCACCGGTTCTGACCCCATTTTGATATTGGACGACGTTTTCGCGGAGCTCGACGCCAAACGGCGCACCAAACTAGTACAGATCGCTCAAGATGTAGAGCAAGTGCTGATCACCGCTGCCGTGGATGGAGATTTACCCGAAAACCTGGTTGATGTCACCACCCACACAGTGACTGCGATCGACGATCCGGAACTCGGCAGAATTTCAAGGTTGGACTATGAGCGAGCCGATTGACCCAATCCAGGCCGCCTTCGAAAACGTTCGCAAGCAGGCGAAACTCAAAACCGGGAAGGCGCCGGACTTAAGTAAGCAGGGGCAGGGGCGTCGTAAAGCGCCTGCTTCCGGGCGGCGTCGCGGCATCCCCACAGGTAAAGACGGCAGGCCGCTGCGCAGGCGCGACAATTTTCAGACCCTCAGCGACGTGCTCAAAGGCGAGATTCGTAGCCGGGGTTGGCAAAAAGACATTGCCGGCGGTTGGATTTTCTCGCACTGGAATGTGCTGGTCGGCGACAAAATCGCCCAGCACACGCGCGTGCAGATGATGAAAGACAAAGCACTGTTCATTCAATGCGACTCCACCGCGTGGGCGACAAACCTGCGCCTTATGCAGCGTCAAATCCTGCAGGAAATTGCAAAACACGTCGGGCCGGACGTGGTGGCGGAGCTGAAGATCTTTGGTCCGAACGTACCGAGCTGGCGCAAAGGACCGCTGCATGTGAAAGGCCGCGGGCCGCGGGATACCTACGGATAACTAAATAAAGTTGCGATTTCAGGTTGATTACGAGTAGGTAACAATCATTGAATGGCGTTCAGTGGCAGGTGATGATATTTATGTTCATTACCGGCTATCCTTTGAGGAAGGAAACCATGTTTGGAAAAAACCGCGCTAGTGATTGCCTGTATAGCAAGCATGTCGAGTATGACCTCACCTGCTGCAGTCGCTGCCCCAACGAGTGCGATTGAAGTTCCGGCTCAATCGAATATCGAAGCTGTGCGTGAGGCTCAAGAGCAGTATCGGCAGACTGCAACCCCAGAAGAGTACGCCGCAGCCATGCGCGCCTATGAGGAACTACGTACCACGGGCGCAATCAGTGAAACCACATTAAATAGCGGTCCAAACACAGCAACCTTGAGAGCGGCCTGCATTTCAATTCCTAAGTGGGCGATTGTTGCCTACGGCTGGAATCTCAAAGCGGGTGGTTATGTATCAGCTATAACTGCTACTGGAGTATCAGGTACCATAATTGGACTTCCTGCTGCACAGGTGCTGATCGCAATTGGAGCCATCGGAGTTGAAGGCGGGCAGGGATTAATCAATTGGGCAGAATCTACTACATGGCCAAAACAAATTTGCATCTAGCTAGGTGATTGACTTGATTTCGACTGTGCTGCTGTATGTTATCGACGGGTTATTCATTTCTGCTTTGGGCTACTCGGCTTGGTATCAAGCTGACCGAAGACGTAAAGCGGAAAAGAGGATAAGCGAGTTAGAGGCGATCATCGGCAAGAAGGAACCCCGCGCTGGTTTTGGTGAAGGAAACTGATTTTTGCCCGGCCACACCAGTGAGTTTTCTGAAGCATCAGCAAAAAGGCGCCACAATCGTCCCTGAGCACTCGCGTCCGTCATCCCAGTAGGGGAGCACACAGTGTAAGATAGAGGGGTCTATCGGCAATTTTAGAGCAAGGAGTGCTAGCGACCCGTGGCTGCGCAACATGAATATGACGCTTCATCGATCACTATCCTTGAGGGTCTTGAAGCTGTCCGTAAGCGCCCTGGCATGTACATCGGTTCCACCGGTGAGCGTGGCCTCCACCATCTGGTGTGGGAAGTAGTTGACAACTCCGTCGATGAGGCGATGGCGGGATACGCCACGCACGTCGATGTCACCCTGCTCAAGGATGGCGGGGTCGAGGTCGTTGACGATGGCCGTGGTATCCCAGTGGAAATGCACCCTTCTGGCGCTCCTACCGTCCAGGTTGTTATGACCCAGCTGCACGCCGGCGGTAAGTTCGACTCCGAATCCTACGCAGTGTCCGGTGGTTTGCACGGCGTGGGTATCTCCGTGGTCAACGCCCTGTCCACCCGAGTGGAAGCCGACATTAAACGTGATGGGAAGCACTGGTACCAGCGCTTCAACAACGCCGTTCCAGAACCACTGGAAGAAGGTGGCGGAGCTCGTGGCACCGGCACCACCATTCGATTCTGGCCAGACCCGGAAATCTTTGAGACCACCACCTTCAAGTTCGAAACCATCTCCAAGCGCCTGCAGGAAATGGCCTTCCTGAACAAGGGGCTGACCATCACCCTCACGGACAAGCGCGTCACCGAGGAAGAACTCGTACTGGAAGAAATCGCTGAGGAAGGCGACACCGCCCAGTCCGTCTCTCTCGAAGAAGTTGACGCCCAGGCCGAGCAGAAGCCGAAGAAAACAGAGAAGAAGCTTGTTTTCCATTACCCGGATGGTCTGAAGGACTACGTTAAATTCATCAATAAAACGAAGACCGCGGTCCACCCAAGCATCGTCACCTACGAAGCTAAGGGGGAGGGTCACGAACTAGAGATCGCATTGCAGTGGAACTCCGGCTTCTCCGAGTCAGTGCACACCTTCGCTAACACCATCAACACCCACGAGGGGGGTACTCATGAGGAGGGTTTCCGCGCTGCGCTGACCTCCCTGATGAACAAGTACGCCCGTGAGCACAAGCTCCTCAAGGACAAGGAGCCTAATCTCACCGGCGATGACTGCCGTGAAGGCCTTGCCGCCGTGGTCTCCGTGCGGGTGTCTGACCCACAGTTTGAAGGCCAGACTAAGACCAAGCTCGGCAACACTGAGGTGCGGTCCTTCGTCCAGAAGGCCACCAACGAACACCTTCATGACTGGTTTGATGCCAACCCTGCTGAGGCCAAGGTCATCATCTCCAAGGCGGTATCCTCCTCTCACGCACGCCAAGCTGCCCGCAAGGCCCGCGACCTGATTCGACGTAAGTCCGCCACCGACCTCGGCGGCCTGCCAGGTAAGCTTGCGGACTGCCGTTCCAAGGATCCAGTAAAGTCCGAACTGTACATCGTGGAGGGTGACTCCGCAGGTGGCTCCGCCAAGTCCGGCCGCGACTCCATGTACCAGGCCATCCTTCCGCTCCGTGGCAAGATCCTGAACGTGGAAAAGGCCCGCCTGGATAAGGTGTTGAAAAACAACGAAGTGCAGGCCATCATCACTGCACTCGGCACCGGCATCAATGACGAGTTCGACATCGCCAAGCTGCGTTACCACAAGATCGTGCTCATGGCCGACGCCGACGTCGACGGCCAGCACATCGCAACGCTGCTGCTCACCCTGCTGTTCCGCTTCATGCCAGAGCTGATCATCCAAGGCCACGTCTATCTCGCGCAGCCACCGCTGTATAAGCTCAAGTGGGCCAAGGGCGATCCTGGCTTCGCCTACTCCGACGCCGAACGCGATCAACAACTCGCCGAAGGCCTCGAAGCCGGCCGCAAGATCAACACCGACGACGGCATCCAGCGCTACAAGGGCCTCGGCGAAATGAACGCCAACGAGCTGTGGGAAACCACCATGGACCCATCCATCCGTATCCTGCGTCGCGTAGACATGGAAGACGCGCAGCGTGCCGACGAACTGTTCTCCATCCTCATGGGTGACGACGTCGCCGCTCGCCGTTCCTTCATCACGCGTAATGCGAAGGATGTTCGCTTCTTGGATGTGTAACCGCTGTCGAATTTGTGGTTCTGTTTTGGCCAGATCGAGCCAGAAATTCGACGCAAGTTAACCTATAATAGGGAAAATGAATCGTGCACCCCATCCCTGTGCAAGTATTTCTGATGCCCTGGGAAACACCCCGCTGGTAAGTCTGGAACGACTCGGACTCAATAAGCTCACTGCCTGGGCCAAGTTGGAGCAGTTCAATCCCGGTGGTAGCGCCAAGGATCGGACGGCGCGCGAGATGGTGAAAGTGGCCGATATTGCTCCCGGCACTATGGTGATCGAGTCCAGCTCGGGAAACCTGGGGCTGGCGCTGTCTCGGGAAGCTGTGTTGGGTGGCTGGGATTTCCACTGCGTGGTTGATCCCCGCGCGAACAAGGCCACAGTTAATTACATGAAGGCCATGGGCGCGACCGTCCACGTCCTCACCGAGCCAGATCCGGAGACCGGGGATTGGCTCGCGGCCCGCCGCAAGAAGGTAGCTGAGCTGCTCAAGGACAACCCGGATGCGATCAATCTGGATCAGTACTCGAACACCGCGGCTTTTCACGCACATGCGCAAGGCACCATGCGCGAAATTCACGAACAACTGGGCCACGCCCCAGACTTTCTCCTCGTAGCTGTGTCCACCACCGGAACTATCGGCGGCTGCCAAAAATATGTGCGTCAACACGGACTGGGTACCCAACTGGTCGCAGTGGACGCCGAAGGCTCGGTGCTCTTTGGGGGTGAGCGCGGCACGCGCCACCTGCCCGGATTTGGGGCGGGGGTGGTGCCGGAGCTTTCGTCCCAGGTCCGCCCGGATCGGGTTATGAGGATCGCGGATCGGGCGTCGATAAGCGCTGCGCGGAATTTAGCGCGCACCACAGCGATTGTGCCAGGGGCATCGGGCGGCGCGGTGATTGCGGCACTGCTCCAGCTTGATCGCGAGCTGACCGAGCCTGCCGAGGCAGTGGTGGTTATTCACGATAGCGGCAATTTCTACCTGGATACGATCTACAACGACGAGTGGGTGCGGGAGAACGTGAAATGAGGATCGCAATTGTCGGCGGCGGGCCACGCGGGTTGTGGGCGGCCGAGGAACTGATGAACTTGGCGTGGCAGCGTGGCCTTGCGCTGCACGTGACGGTGTTCGATGGCGGGGGAGTAAAAGCTTACGATCCGTCCCAGCCGGACTATTGGCTGCTCAACGTCACCGCGGAGATCGTTGAGTCCACCACGCTGGGATCTTTCAATGAGTGGTCCGGCAACACCGAGACCTACCCGCCCCGGGCGCGCGTCGGTGAGTTCCTTGCCGAGTCTTGGACCCGCCTGCCCATCCCGCCGCGCTGCACGATCACGCGTGTGGGCCACGAAATCGCCGACTCGCAGGCACTCACCAGCGAGTTTGACCAGGTCCTCGACGTCACAGGGCACGACGCGACCTGGCCGGGCGCGCTTGACGACGCCCTGACGGTCTATCCCCACGGCTCCCTGGATTCCGTGACCCCGGGCAGCACCGTCGCGATTCGCGGCACCGCCCTGACCTTCATCGATGCCGTCCTTGACCTCACCATCGGTCGGGGCGGAAAGTTCAAAGATGGCGTGTACCACCCTTCCGGATACGAGCCCAAGCAGATCATTCCGGTCAGTCGCTCGGGCAGATTCATGAACGTCAAGCCGGATCACTCCCCGCAGACCGATTATGTGGTCGATCGATTCGGCCCTGCTATTGGGGCTGCTGAGTCGACAGCGGAGATTACTGCGCTCTTGCAGCAGGCGGCGGCCACCCTGACCGAGGACTGTCCTGACAACATTGCGGCGGTGCTGGCGGGAACTGATGCGCCGGCAGATGGCGTCGCTGAGCTGCGTGCGAGCATTGCGGTTGCCGTAGGGGAGCGGCCACTGGATGCGCGCGGAGCGGTGGGAGTGGCGTATCGTGCGCTGTATCCGCAGCTCGTTGACCGAATCTCCTTCCAGGATCCGCTCCCAGGATTTAAGGAACTGACCCGCATCTTGGAGCCGGTCGCCTTCGGCCCGCCGTCCTGTAATGCCCTCAAGATCCTGGCGCTTATTGACGCTGAACTCATCGCTCCACCCGTGACCGGGGATATTCCCGGGGCGGACTTTGTGATTGATGCGGTGCAAGCACCACCTCCGTATCCGCCGGTGCGCACAGATCGGGACGGTTTCCTGCCGGGGTCCGACAATTTTGCGGTGATTGGCCGCGCGACCGAGCTCTGGGTGCTGGGTAACGACACGCTCTCGCGCGCCTACCACGATGTGATTCCGCGGTGGGCGCGCCGGGTGGTAGCTGCCCACTCGCCACAGGAAGTGCATGGCCTACCACCAATGCCGGCGCGGCTGGAGCCGTGGGCGCAGCAACTGACGGAGTCCTATTCCGATGCTCGCCGCCTGATTGACACCTACGGTAGTCCGATCAACGTCCTGAATTCGGAGCCGATGCTGCGCAATGCCCAAGAACTGGTGGCCGCCGGTCAGGATCACGACGTGGAAATCCGCGTGTTCTTCGCACGCAAGGCAAACAAAGCGCTGACTTTTGTTGACGCCATCCACCAGGCCGGGCACGGCGTGGATGTGGCGAGCTTCCGCGAACTGCAGCAAGTGCTGGATCGCGGAGTTGCAGGGGAGAACATCATCTTGAGCGCCGCGATCAAGTCCGATGAGCTACTGCGCTTGGCAGTCGAGCGCAATGTGACGATCAGCGTGGACAATGTCACGGAGCTGCGGCGCATCGTCCAGCTGGCAGACCGACCGGTGCGCGTCGCCCCGCGCCTGGCTCCCAACCCGAAGCGCTTGCCACCGACCCGCTTCGGTGAGCGCAGTTCCACCTGGATCCAGGCGCTGACTAGCATAGATCTTGGTCATGTCTCGGTAGTCGGAGTTCACGTCCACCTGCACGGCTACAGTGCTTCCGACCGGGTCACCGCTCTCCACGAGGCCTTCCACCTCATCGATGCCCTGCCACACCCTATCGAATTCATCGACCTCGGCGGCGGCGTGCCCATGAGCTACCTCGCGGACCCTGCCGACTGGCAGCGCTTCCACACAATGCGTGCGCACCCACACCTTGCCCCGTTCACCTGGAAAAACGACCCGCTGAAGACGATTTACCCGTATTGGCAAACCCTCACGCGTGGCACCTGGCTCGGCGAGGTCCTCACCTCCGAAGGCATCGCCGACGGGCTGCGCAGCCGGGCCCTTAGGCTGCACCTGGAGCCGGGCCGTTCGCTTCTCGACGGCTGTGGCCTCATTCTGGCCCAAGTGGAATTCGTCAAAACCCGCAGCGATGGCCTGCCCCTGGTGGGCCTGGCGATGAATCGCACCCAATGTCGTACCACCTCGGACGATTACACAGTCGACCCGCTGCTCATCCGCGCGCCGGGCAATGCATCCGGACCCGAGGTGGAAGCATTCCTGGTGGGTGCCTACTGCATCGAAGACGAGATCATCTTGCGTCGTCGCATTCGATTTCCTCACGGGGTGGCTCCGGGCGACATTGTTGCGATCCCGAATACTGCCGGATACTTTATGCACATCTTGGAAAGTGCGTCCCATCAGATTCCATTGGCGAGGAATGTTCAGTGGCCTAGTGGCCAATTGGACGACATCGATAGGCTTAGTTGATCTTGCGCTGCGGAAGTTGCTAACCAGGGGGCATCTGGGTTTCGCCCTAAGATGGTGGCATGACCACGTTGATCCACGTGGATAGTTTCAACATCACGCGAGGCAAGACGCACATCCTTCGTGTTTTATCCTTTGAGCTGCAAGAATGCAGCATTACGGGCATCATCGGTCCTTCTGGTTCCGGCAAGACGACGCTGCTCCGAGCCATCGTTGGTGTGCAGAAATACCAAGGCGAGTTACATGTCCTTGGCCACCCAGCCGGTGACGCTGCCAATCGCGGGCGAATTGGCTATATGACGCAAAGTGCCAGCGTCTACGAGTGACTCACCGTCCGCCAAAACCTCAGCTACTTTTCCCAGCTCACGGGTTCAGCAGCCGAGGTTGACAGCACAATCGAATTCCTGGGTCTTACCGAGCAGCGCGACCAAAAAGTGAGCACGCTCTCGGGTGGCCAACGCAATCGGGTGAGTTTGAGAGCACCGCTCGCTGGTATCGTCGGCGGGTCTTTTGGCTTGCTAGCCAGTGCATTTGCCGAAAACGGATTCCAGGCGGTGCAGTTCATGCCCGTTTTCTTTGGCCCGCAGTTCTTCCTGGGCGGCGTGCTGGTGCCGCGCTCGGATATGAATTCCGTGCTCCAGGTGGTCTCGAATTTCCTGCCGCTGTCCTACGTGATCGACGTGCTGCGAAAGCTGCTGGTTTCCACAGAAATCTACGGCGAATTTTGGCGCGACATGTCCGTCGTGGCGGCCTTCGCGGTGGGAGCACTCATCCTCGCGGCGGTGTCCATGCCGCGCGCCACGAACACTTATCGCCTTGATCGTGAGAACGAGCGGGCTCTGATTGAAGCCAGCATGGATGAACTCTTAACAAGTGAGGATTCGGTATGCCTCGATGAGTGGCAGCATGTGCCGCAAGTATGGGACGCTGTGCGACGCTTGGTCGATGATGGTACCTCAACGCGATTTTTCTTGAACGGAAGCGCGACTCCGCGAACTGGGATAGATATTCATTCTGGCGCTGGCCGGATTTTGTCTTTGCGCATGCGTCCCTTGTCAGTGGCTGAGCGTGTTGGAACGACACCAACCGCGTACATAGCCGACTTGTTCGAAGGAACAGCAGATGTTCGCGGTGAAACTGACTGGACGCTCCAGAAGTATGCGGACGCCATTTGTTCCACTGGTTTGCCGGGTATCTACCAAATGAGCGGGGGAATGCGTCGACAAGCTATCGCGTCGTACATCGGGCGGGTAATTGACCGTGACATCGCTGACCAAGGCTTGATGGTTCGCAAGCCTGAATCCATGCGCGCATGGTGGGCGGCCTACGCGGCTGCATCGTCAACCACAACTGCGTACAACAAGATTTTGGATGCGGCGACACCAGGGGATGCCGGAAAGGTGTCCAAAGACGCTGCCCTGGCATATCGTGATGCTCTCACCGCGTTGTGGCTGCTTGATCCAGTTCCGGCGTGGTTCCCTAACCGTTCACCCTTCAAGAAGCTGACTACAGGGCCGAAGCATCAAGTTTTCGACCCAGGCATCGCTGCAGCTCTGATTGGGGTGACGCCAGAAATGCTAGTTTCACAGAACCCGAGTAGTTGGGAACTCTTTGGCCAACTCTTTGAGTCATTAGCAACTTTGACCGTTCGTGCGGCCGGCCAAGCCGCCGAGGCACACACTTCTCACCTCCGGACTCAAGGAGGATTGAAAGAAGTGGATCTCATCCTTGAGCGTTTTGATGGCCGTGTCATTGCATTCGAAGTCAAACTTAAGCCGGTGCCCAATGACCGAGATGTGCGCCATCTGCATTGGCTCGGCGAACAACTCGGGGGTCGACTCAAGGAAAAAGTTGTCATCACGACGGGCACGCATGCTTATCGACGCTCCGATGGTGTCATCGCTGTCCCACTGGCACTGCTGGGTTAGCAATCATTGGATCTGACCAAGATTACCCGTGTTACAACCAACCGCGGCCCGTAAAAACCGGCATGCTAGTGGCATGGATCTTGCAACTCTCCGCATTTCTCTTAATGACACCAACGTTTACCGAATCGTCGAGCTACCTCATGAGGTTTCGCTGAATGCGTTGCATCGTGTTGTCCAGTTCGCCTTTGGTTGGGAAGATATGCATCTCCATTCGTTCACTTCACCAGCGATGAAAGGTGTTGAATGGACGAATTACATTTCGGAACCAGAGCGTCAGCGTGACGACAGCACGGAGTTTCTGCATGTTCTGGCTCCCAAAGTGGGCGACAGACTGACCTATGTGTATGACTTCGGTGACTGGTGGGAGCACACCATCGAAGTAGTTGAATTGCAGCCCGGAAAGGCTCAGGGGCCTTGGACACTTGGCCTGCACGAACACTGGTTTGAACCTATTCGAATCATTTCAGGAGTCGGAATGTGCCCCCCTGAGGATTTCGGCGGCCCTGGCATCTGGACCGATTTCCTGAAATGGTCGGCAGGTGCCCAGGTAGAACACAAGATGTTCGAAGAGCGGATGGAGTTTTTCTTCCCTGATTACCGTCGGCAAGATATTGCAGAAATAGCAACACTTCCGATCCGGGGTATCGAGCAGTATCTGCCACTGGGGCCCGCTTTTGATGCCCGACATGATTATTTCCTACCGCTTGATGAATCGCTGCCTCTTGCCGAATTCGTGGCGACCGGACAGTTGTGGAATCTGCAGCGCATCGTGGCTGAGGCATGGCAGTCCTGGCTTGATCCAGACGAGATGGCTTCTCCTCGTGAGCTCCTAGAAGTTATCTATTTCTTCCTTGATTTGGTGGGAGAGGGGGCGAAGCTCACGTCAGCTGGCTACTTGCCGACGAGTATCGTCACAGAATTGGAGCAGTGGGGGAGCGAGCACGGTCAAGATTGGATCAGCACGGGGCGTCGTAAAGCGCCATATAGCGAGCGGGATGTGGCGCGCGCGGGGTGGCTGCGGGAGCTGCTTTGCGACGCCGGGATCCTCAAAATCCAGAAGAAAATGATTGTCCCGGTGAAGAGCGCTCAGAAGAAGGTGCAGGACCCGGAGTGGCTGTTGGAAAGAATCTTGCGAACGATTGCGAGAAGCAATCACCCGATTGAAACCGGCCTCGAGTTGTCTACTTACATCATGTATGTGTCCTACGGCGACATGTGGCCGAACCAATTTGTTCCAACTTTCAGCCACATCATTGGTGACATGGACCTCGCCGTGAGGGATATGCACCAACGCTACCTGGACTACCTACACAATTTCATGGCGCTCGGTTACGTGGAAAAGGATCAGCGCTGGCGTAGTGCACTCGTCAGGATGTGCCACATGGTGGACGAGGATCTGAAGAAGCCAGACTAGCGTCACACAATCAGGAAAGCAGCTGGTAGACCCTACCGGTCGAGACCCCCAACAGTTCGGCGGTGTCGGCGGACGAAATGCCGCGATCTTTCAGCTGGCGAGCGACATTGCGGATCCGTGCGGCCGCAACTTCCTGTAGACGCGCGGCCTGCTCAGTTTGTGCTTTAGCCTCGGCAATCTCATTCTCGAAGCCGTCCAACGTTGCGCGAATGAGAATTTCGACGTGGGAGTGATCAACCTCTGGCTCAACGGCGTCTAGATAGTCTCGCACTTGCTGTTTTGCGTGTTTCAATGCGGAGACGCTCGTTGCATTGTTGTCGTCAACCACCAAGTCCCAGCCGCCTTCCCACCTGGAGGCTTGCACGACAATTCGGTTAGTTTCCATGTCTCACCTCGTTAATAGCCCTTAGCTCGTGTCGAGTAACCGCCGGTGAAAGCTCTCGCGTCTGTGTCAAAACCACCGGACGGTTAAGGCTTGGGTGTTCCCATACTTCGTGGTCGCCTTTTCCTTGGCGGGCAAAAGTAAACCCGGCATCAATCAGTAGTTTTACCAGGTCGCGATATTTCATCGGCTTGGTCACACAGTCAGTACAGCCCCCACTATACAAATGCTGGCAATGGTGAAAGTGGGGACTAGAAAGTCCCGATTTCCAGTGGATTACCGGCATGACCTGCCGTTTTCTGGCTACTAGAAACCTACTGGAAAATCGGGGGCTTCTAGTAGAAACAGCTCTGACCTGCAGAAAAATATTAGAGACAGTTTACTAGAAATGTTTCTAGTGACCTTTTGGTCATGGACAACTACTCCATCGCTGACCTTTGCTCGCGTCCGGAAGATCAATGGTTTGATCGAAAGTCCTCTTCAATTGCACCCAAGGACCTCGCGGACATCTCGTGGCCTTCGCCAATGCTGAGGGCGGACTTCTTGCTGTTGGAATTACAGACGACGGCAAGGTGGAAGAGAAGCTTACCGTCGAGCGCGAGAACGATCTGCGGGTCGCCGCCCACAATCACACAGATCCCGCAGTGCGACTTCGCATTGAGAAGCTGAACTCGGTGCTGCTTTTTCACGTCGAGCCGGGTGAGCGTGTCCACTTCACCGAAAATGGTGATTGTTATCTCCGGCTTGCAGAAAAATCGGTGAAGTAGGGCGTTGACCAGCAGCAAGAGCTCCGCTATTCCAAGGGTGAGCAGCTTTATGACGCCACTGGGCTGCGCACCACTAGCTCCGATGACCTTGACATGGAAGCACTAGCAGGTTTCGCTCGGCGGATAGGTTCCAGCTCGCCTGAAAATGCCTCAGAGCTCGTAGTTTGATTACTCGAAGTGCGCAAGAGCTTGGCATCGCTTTCCGACGCCGGTCTCGTCGAATGGCACGGGAATTCGCCACGAGACCCCCGAGCCCGGTGGGTGGCCAAGCCACCACTGAACTAGAGACCAATGATTCCAGTAGCTTTTAATAATAAGCAGATTGGGATCAAGCGAGAATCGGTCCGGGGAATGAGTTGCTGTGTTTCCTGGATTCCTAAGTCAATTTGCCTGCCAGGGACTCCTGCGCGAGTGACCTTGCGCTGCTCGTTAGAGGACGGGAGGTATTTTGCGCGCTACCCCGCGTGCTTTTCGACGACCTCGCCCAGGCCACCAACATTTTCAGCGACGACATTGGCGGCCTTGCCGCGAATTGATCCGTACAGCTTGGTGAGTGGGCTGTTGTATAGCTTCTCAGCTTGGCGGTCGGCGGTGGCCATGAGCTTGTCGGAAATTTCCTCGCTGTGGGCTTCCAGGTGCTTGCTAAAAGAGGTGTCGGCTGGCTTGGAATCCCAGTAAGGGGCGAGAATTTCTAACATCTCATCCAGTACGCGTTCCACTCCAGCTTCGACAATGTCAGCTTTCGCCTTAGTGGCAGCAGTTAACCCACCTTTAAGAGCCATGCCGGCAATACCGGTTTGGCTCTCGATGGTGGTGCGGACGAAGTTAGCGAGGTCAGTAACGAGTGCTGCGCGGTCATTAATAGTGATCATGCAGCCAGTTTAGCTAAAGAACTCCTTTTGGATGGCGCGGAGCGTGTCGGCAGAGTGCTTGAAACGTTCCAGTTCGTGCTCGGAAATCTCCAGCTCAACGACGCGACGGATACCCTTGCGGTTCACGATCGCCGGGGTACCAATGTAGATGTCCTCCTCCCCGTACTCGCCTTGCAGCAGCGCGGAGACTGGGAGTGCGACATCCTGATTCTGCAGGATAGCGCGGGTAATACGGGCCAAGCCCATGCCAATGCCGTACGAGGTTGATCCTTTGGCGTCAATGATGGTGTAGGCAGCGTCGCGGGTTTCTTCGAAGATCTTCTCTAGCTTTGCCTCTAGGGATGGGTCCTTCTCCAGCTGCTTGCGCATGGACACGCCAGCAATCGTGGCAGAGGAGAGCACCGGAAGTTCGGTGTCGCCGTGCTCGCCGATGATGTAAGCGTGGACCGAGGTAGGGGAGACCTCGTAGAGTTCGCCCAGCATGTAGCGGAACCGAGCGGAGTCCAAAATGGTGCCAGAACCAAGCACGCGTTCGTGAGGCAGCCCAGAGTACTTCCAGGCGGCGTAGCTCAAGATATCCACTGGGTTCGACGCCACCACGATGATGCCGTCGAAGCCATTGGCCATGACTTGATCAACGATCGATTTCATGATCTTCATGTTCTTGTCCACCAGCTGCAGACGCGTCTCACCTGGCTTCTGGGCAGCTCCGGCACAAATGACGACGATGGCGGCGTCCGCACAATCCTCATAGGTGCCTTTGGTGACCTTCGTGCGCGAATGCGCCCATACCACGCCATGGTTGAGGTCCATGACGTTACCTTCAAGCTTCTTTTCATCGATGTCAATGATTGCGAGGTGATCGCAGGTTCCTTGGTTGACCAGTGCATAGGCGTAGGCGACTCCGACGTCACCCGCACCGATGAGAACCACTTTGTTTCCTACAGTTTGCTTCATGCCATAGCCTTTCTTCGGGTTCATTTCCATTATGCGCCCGAATGGAGCAACATGCAGGGCTTAAAGCAGACTGATTCGGGTGAAAACAGACACAATCGGGCAGGTTTGGGGGCTAGAAATTACCGCTTCAGGTATTCGTTTTTGGTTAACCGCTTGTTAGCATGACTCTATGAATCAAGATATAACCACCGACAAGCCTCGGATACTGGCTATTACAGCCTGTCCGACAGGTATCGCACACACATATTTGGCGGCTGAAAATCTAGAGACCGCGGCCAACGAAAAAGGCATCAATCTGAAGGTGGAAACGCACGGATCGATTGGTGTAGAAAACGCTTTTACTGAAGCTGACATCAAGAATGCAGATGCGGTGTTAATCGCGGCAGATACGGTGATTGAAAAAGACCGCTTCGTCGGTAAGCGCTTGCTTGCTGTGTCTGTTGACGAAGCCATCAAACATCCCGCTACATTGCTCGAACGCACCCTCAGTGCCGGTTATTGGAACGAGGGAAAGAATGTCGCGGGAGAAAATGACAACGCTTCGACGCGCGACGGGACTTCCTTAGGACGCCAGCTTTATCAGGCACTGATGAACGGTGTTTCTCACATGGTGCCTTTTGTTGTCACCGGCGGTTTGCTCATCGCAATTGCGCTGTCAATCGGTGGCCAGGCCACTGCTGAAGGGTATCAAATCCCGGAAGATTCGTTCTGGTTTACCATCAGTTCCATTGGAGCCTTGGCGTTTAGCCTGATGGTGCCTGTGCTGTCGGCCTTTATCGCATCGGGTATAGCGGGCCGGCCTGGTCTGGCCCCCGGGTTTATTACCGGTCTGATAGCGACGACAGGCACGCTCTATAACTCCGAAGCCGGAGCAGGCTTCATCGGCGGTATTATCACGGGCTTTCTTTCCGGCTACGTGGCACTGGCGATTAAGAAAATTCCGGTGGGCAAATACATCGCTCCGATCATGCCGGTGATTATCATTCCGATCTTCACCACGCTCATTGTCGGGTTGTTGTTTGTCTACCTGTTGGGCAATCCGATTTCGTTGCTGTTCGAGGCGCTGTCGAACTGGTTGAATTCCCTCGAAGGAACCTCGGTCATTGTGTTGGGCGCTATTTTGGGCGCGATGATCGCTTTCGATATGGGTGGCCCCTTTAATAAGACAGCGTTCCTGTTTGGCGGTGGCATGATCGCAGCGGGCAATGCAGCTCCGATGGGCATGGCTGCTGCGGCGATTGCCGTGCCTCCGCTCGCGGTAGGTGCGGCCACCTTGATTCGCCGGGACTGGTTCAGCAAACCAGAGCGCGAATCAGGAATCGCCGCATTGTTCATGGGCTTTTTCGGCATTACCGAGGGAGCGATCCCCATTGCTGCGGCGCGTCCGCTGCACGTCATCCCCGCGAACGTTATTGGTGGTGCGGTAGCCGGTGCGTTGGCGGGAATGTGGGGTGTCAAAGACAATGTCATGCACGGGGGACCAATCGTCGCGGTGCTCGGTGCTGTGGATGGAGTGCCAACTTTCTTCCTCTCGCTGGGGGCAGGTATTGCTGCTACCGTTGCTTTCTTACTGTTGGTCATGCGGGTTTCGCGTAGCAAGACCGACAGCCAGGAGCAGGCGCTTATCGACGCCGATCTGGTTTTTCTTGATCACGATGCCCCGGCGGGGGAAAGAAATGATGTTGTCCGAGGTCTGGTTGAATCCGCCGCACAGCAGGGGCGCATTGCGGATGTCGAGCAGGTAGTCCGCTCTGCTCTTGATCGAGAAGCACAAAATTCCACGGCTGTTGGGAATGCAGTTGCTATTCCGCATGCCCGCTGTGGCGGAGTGAAAGTCCCGACTCTTGCTTTCGCACGCTTGGCGGAACCGGGAACCCATTGGTCCGCACCGGACAATGCCCCGGTGCGGTTGGTGTTCTTGATTGCCGTTCCTGAAGACGCTGGGAAACAGCATTTGCGGCTACTAAGTAAACTCGCCCGCGCTCTCATGCGTGACGATTTCCGGGAAGCACTCCTGACTGCGTCCTCACGCGAGCAGGCGCTTGGCCGGATCCGGGAAGTTACGGAAGTTGCTTAAGTAACTGGCTGAGTGTGCCACTGACGGAGTCAACCACTTCGTCAGTGGCTTGTTTCACCTCATCCGGAGACCACGGGAGGCTGAAACTGCGGTGAGCCAGAGCGTGCATGGTCAGGTCGTTCCAGGAATCACCGAAGGTGAAGATCGGTTGTTCGTGGAGGCCAAGATGATCGATGAGCCATTGCAGACCAGCGCCTTTACTGATGCCCTTCGGTGCTATGTCGATGAAGTCCTGGTTTCGAACCGGGGTGATGGTCGGAACCGTTGAGATCTTGTCGAACAGTAGCTGCAGCTTGGCCTCGTCATGTGGAACCCAAAACGGAACTTGGGTGACGGTGTGGCGAGGCAGGTCGGCAATATCAACATCGATGAAGTCGTCGAGAACGAAACTGTGGGAGTCTGTCGTACTGTCATACAGCCGTAAATCCCGGCTCTCCAATGTGCAAGCAAAAACCGCCACATTGGACAGACCCTGTGCCAGGTCGACGAGGTTGCGTACACAGTCAGTCGGAATACTGCTGTGGTGGAGATAGGTGCCAGTTGCGTCGTAAAGCGCTGCCCCCGTGGAGGCTATGACATAGTCGCATTGGAGTGGCGCCCCGTCCAGCGCGTCACGCACGCCAGCTGGTGATTTTCCGGTGGCTATGACAGCTAGGTGCCCTGCGCGACGCCATTGTTCTACTGCCGTGCAGATGTGCTCGGCGAGCTGACGCTCAAAATAGATTGTTCCATCGAGATCGAATACTGCTACCGCCATATCCTTGACCTTAAAACACAAATCCCCTTGGGACACCGCTCTTGACGTCAAAAAACGGTCTCCGAAGGGGATCGGAAATGTTGTAACTCTTCCGCCACAGTAGTTAACTGCAATCACAACAGCCACAACTGTAA
Organism: Corynebacterium sp. NPDC104732; assembly: GCF_055583565.1. NCBI lineage: Bacteria > Bacillati > Actinomycetota > Actinomycetes > Mycobacteriales > Corynebacteriaceae > Corynebacterium > Corynebacterium sp. NPDC104732. The sequence goes on along the minus strand of NZ_JBVJNS010000003.1, from coordinate 56,449 downwards.
CACAGCACTAAAGGGTAACGATAAAAGAAACTCATAACCTTTCGGTAACGGCGGCGCACAGCACATGAGCGAACACCTCATTACTGGAGGTCAGCGGTTGCAGTGCGCTGCAGCACGACGAAATGTAGTCACACTGCGCCTGGGGGGATCTAAACACCGAAATTCCCGCGATGTGGGGGCGAGTGAGACTCGCTAACGCCACAATTGCACCAAGAGAACGGACCGAGGCGCCAGTTTCGGCGCACACGGCGTCGGCAAGTAGCAGCGTTTCCTCAGCGTCCACGGTTTCCATCAGCCTCTCTATTTAATCCGAATGAGATAAGTACCCTTGAGTGTTGGATGGGGCACGCAAGTCCCGACACCGCTGAATGATAATGCGAGACGGGCTGCCTCTTTCATGCAGGAGTAATAGCTGCCGATGAAGGATACAACGTGCTCTCCTACATTCTGTGTTTCTACGAAATCGGAAGTGATGACTGGACTGTGGGGCTCCGCTTGGACCGGGGTAGCAACAGCCGGTGTTGAACCTGTGATGATGGTGCAGGTCAATGCAGTTAACAACTTCTTCTTTGAAAGTGAAAAGATTCACATAACTGGTAAGTTAACTGATTAAAGTAAACATATATATACGTCTGGACGAATAACGAATGGCAAGACAGCAAAAATTATCAGACGAACTGAAAACACTTTCCATGCTCGTAGGGCACGAGGAATGTAGCGATACAGCGGCTTGGCTGGAGCTGTTTCATGTAAACGCACTCAACTCCGAAGACGAAAACGGTGAACTTTGCCAAGCTGACCTTGTTGCGACACTAGTTTCAATCATTGCTCAGTTAGAAAAACGGATCTTTGAATTAGAGAAACAACGGTGAACCAGTTTCGGCGCACAGGACGTCGGCAAGCAGCAGCGTTTCCTCAGCGTCCACGACGCACCCGCCCGTGCAAGGCCGCATACGACGCGACTTCGCGCCGGGCAAGTTCCTGCAGCTCAGCGGATCGAACCGTGCGCGCCGCCTTTTCCACGATCGCCCGAGCGGCGGCCTCTTGCTTAGACACCCCGAGGGAATTTGCCAGCAGAGTGAGCGCGGCGTCTTGTTCTGCTGTGAGTCTTAACGTCATTGCCATGGTATCGGAATGATACCAGAGGCAGCGGTGCAACGGCTTAAAACGTAAACTAGAGGGGTCCCAACGAAGAAAAGGTGAAAAGTGAGCGACGAGAATCTCTTTGATCGCGTGCAACCGATCGACATCAACGAGGAGATGCAGTCGAGCTACATCGACTACGCCATGTCCGTTATTGTCGGCCGTGCACTCCCGGAGGTCCGCGACGGTCTGAAGCCCGTCCACCGCCGTATCCTCTACGCAATGTTCGACAATGGCTTCCGCCATGACCGCTCCTACGTGAAGTCCGCGAAGCCAGTCGCCGAAACCATGGGTAACTACCACCCACACGGCGACGTCGCCATTTACGACACCCTGGTGCGCCTCGCCCAGCCGTGGAACATGCGCTACCCGCTTGTCGACGGCCAAGGTAACTTCGGCTCCCGCGGTAACGACGGCCCGGCAGCCATGCGCTACACCGAATCCCGCATGACGCCACTGGCCCTGGAAATGGTCCGTGACATCCGCGAAAACACCGTGGACTTCGTGCCAAACTACGACGGCAAAACCACCGAACCCACCATCCTGCCGTCGCGCGTGCCGAACCTCCTGATGAACGGCTCCGGCGGTATTGCCGTTGGTATGGCCACCAACATCCCGCCGCACAACCTGAACGAGGTTGCCGAGGCCATCTACTGGATGCTGGACAACCCAGAGGCCACCGAAGCGCAGCAGCTCGAGGCCTGCATGGAGCGCATCAAGGGACCTGACTTCCCGACCGCCGGCCTGATCGTCGGCACCGACGGCATCAAGGACGCCTACACCACCGGCCGCGGCTCCATCCGCATGCGCGGCGTGACCTCCATCGAGGAAGAAGGCTCCCGCCAGATCATCGTCATCACGGAACTGCCGTACCAGGTCAACCCGGATAACCTCATCTCCAACATTGCGGAGCAGGTATCGGCCGGAAAGTTGGCGGGCATTTCGCGTATCGACGACGAATCCTCCGATCGTGTCGGCATGCGCATCGTGGTCACCCTCAAGCGCGACGCCGTGCCACGCGTGGTGCTGAACAACCTGTACAAGCACTCCCAGCTGCAGACCAACTTCGGCGCCAACATGCTGTCCATCGTCGATGGCGTGCCACGCACCCTGCGTATCGACCAGATGGTGCGCCTGTACACCGATCACCAGATCGAAGTCATCATTAGGCGTACCCAGTTCCGTCTGGACAAGGCCGAAGAACGCGCCCACATCCTGCGCGGCCTGGTCAAAGCCCTGGACATGCTGGACGAGGTCATCGCCCTCATCCGCCGGTCCCCAACGGTGGACGAGGCCCGCACCGGCCTCATGGCCCTGCTGGACATCGACGAAGATCAGGCAGACGCCATCCTCGCGATGCAGCTGCGTCGCCTGGCAGCCCTGGAACGCCAGAAGATCGTCGATGAGCTGGCAGAGATCGAGCTGGAAATCGCCGATCTGAAGGATATCCTGGCTAAGCCAGAGCGCCAGCGCGCCATCGTCAAGGAAGAGTTGGAGGGGATCGTCGAAAAGTACGGCGATGAGCGCCGCACCCAAATCGTGGCCGCAACCGGCGACGTCACTGAGGAAGACCTCATCGCACGTGAAAACGTCGTGGTCACCATCACCTCCACCGGCTACGCCAAGCGCACCAAGGTCGACGCCTACAAGTCCCAGCGACGTGGCGGCAAGGGCGTGCGTGGCGCCGAGCTCAAGCAGGACGACGTCGTCCGCCACTTCTTCGTCTGCTCCACGCACGACTGGATCCTGTTCTTCACCAACTACGGCCGCGTCTACCGCCTCAAGGCCTACGAGCTGCCGGAAGCATCCCGCACCGCACGTGGCCAGCACGTGGCAAACCTCATGGAGTTCCAGCCGGGTGAAAAGATCGCCCAGGTCATTCAGCTCCAGACCTACGAAGACGCACCGTACCTGGTGCTGGCAACCCAGCAGGGACGCGTGAAGAAGTCCCGCCTGCTCGATTACGAAACTGCACGCTCGGGTGGCCTCATCGCCATCAACCTCAACGAAGGCGACAAGCTTATCGGCGCAGCTCTGTGCTCCGGCGACGACGAGCTGCTCCTGGTCTCCGAGGAAGGCCAATCGATCCGCTTCAAAGCCGACGACGAGACGCTGCGCCCAATGGGCCGCGCCACCGCCGGTGTGAAGGGCATGCGCTTCCGTGGCGACGACCAGCTGCTTTCCATGTGCGTCGTCCGCGATGGCGACTTCCTCATGGTTGCCACCTCCGGTGGCTACGGAAAGCGCACCGACATGAACGAATACTCCGTCCAGGGTCGCGGTGGCGTCGGCGTGGTCACGTTCAAGTACAACGCCAAGCGTGGCAAGCTCATCTCCGCACTGGCCGTTGACGATGACGACGAGATCTTCGCCATCACCTCCGGTGGCGGCGTGATCCGCACCGAAGTCAACCAGATCCGACCAACCTCCCGTGCCACCATGGGCGTTCGTCTCGTGGACCTGCCGGATGGGGTGGAGCTGCTGGCTATTGACAAGAATGTCGAAGCGGAAGGCGAGGAAGAAGCCGAAGCTGTAGCAACCGGAAAGGTGCCGGCACCAGCAGCACCGGAGACAGCACCACTGGAAACCCTCGAAACCGTAGTCGAGGCCAGTGACCAGCCACGTGACGCCTCCGGCGTGCCACAAGAAGAGGACTAACACATGGCAGAACGTAAGGTAACCGTCCAACGAATTAACCCGCTGGCAGCATTCCGTACCGCGATGGTGCTGTCGCTGTCAGCGCTCGTGGCATGGATGATCTGCGTCAGCCTGCTGTACGTCGGCATGGGTGCGGCAGGAGTATGGGACAACCTCAACTCCGTTATTGGTGGCGCCGGTGGCGAAGGCACCGTCACCTTCACGCTGGTGCTGTCGCTGGCCGGATTGATTGGGGCGATACTTGCAATCCTTACCTCGGTGCTCGCTCCACTCATCGCGCTGGTCTACAACGCAACCGTGGACCTGTTCGGTGGGCTTGAAGTAACGCTTAACGACGCCTAGTTGAACCTCGCAAAAATAGGGCTTTACCTGCCGATTTGGTTTCTTGTTAAACGGTGGGTAAAGTTCTATTTCGTTCCCAGGGCCTATAGCTCAGTCGGTTAGAGCGCATCGCTGATAACGATGAGGTCGCAAGTTCGATTCTTGCTAGGCCCACACGGAACAATGGGGCATTAGCTCAATTGGTAGAGCATCTGCTTTGCAAGCAGAAGGTCAGGAGTTCGATTCTCCTATGCTCCACAGGTTAAGACCTCCAACCTTCGGGTTGGAGGTCTTTTTGGTTTACGTAGCAGAAAGTGTGTTTGCTTTCCACGGTAAAAGCCGGGCCAGGGCACTTTATATTGTTCAAGGTCTTATAAACGCACAAACCTTGCTCAATACCGCGATAGATGTCGCACCTGGGGCCTGACAGGTTTTTTGTGCGTTGGCCCCGACATTACGGCCCCGAAGTTCGGGCTGGTGGAGGGATTTTTGGAGCAACCTCGGGGGAGTAATGTCGGGGCCGAGTTTCCCAGTAACCACACCACAAATAACTTGACACGCCCCGCACCTGTGCTAGCGGGTGGGGTTACTTATCTGTAGTGACTAAGAACCGACCCCGATGCAAGACATCATTCGCTAGACAGTAAATGACCGGCCAACAATACGTTTAAGCTTCATTGGCAGTTGATAGCGACTTGTCGCTGAATACGAATCCCCACGCCTATCCCATCCGTTGACCGGGGTGTTTAGCATTCAAGGCGTGCGACAAATCCCTATCAGAGCCCCGATAGCACGAACTATCTCAATGCTTCTATTGTGGCGGACATGAACCGCCAGCTTTATGTCAGTACAGTCCTGCCGATCGCGTTAGTGCTGGCTGGGTGCACACAGACGGGCGACCAAGCAGCTGCACCAGTAACTACACCAGCAACGGAGGTATCTCTCATGGCACCACGTCCACAGGCAGACCGGGAGGTCCTTGAGGCTGCGAAGGAGGGGGACGTCGTAAAGCTTGCTGCAGCTTTGAGCACCGGCGCCAATGTGGAGACCACTGATGATTTCGCGCGCACTCCCTTGTTGTGGGCGGTGACCAATGACCATGTGGAGGCTGCCCGGTTGTTGCTCGAGGCCGGTGCCAGCCCGGATGCGGTGGATAGACAGCAGGACACCCCTTGGCTAGTCACGGGTGTCACCGGGTCCGTTCCAATGGCGCAGCTGCTGCTGGAATACCATCCTGATCTGACGCTGAAGAATCGCTATGGCGGAATCGCGATCATTCCTGCGTCAGAGCGGGGGCATGTGGAGTATGTGCGCGCGATGGCACACAGTGGGATGGACCTCAATCACGTGAATGATCTGGGATGGACGGCCCTTCTTGAGGCTGTGTACTACGGCGACGGCAGCAAGCCGTACCAGGAGATCGTGCAGATCTTGCTAGACGCGGGCGCGGACCCGGGAATTAAGGATTCACAAGGCCTGGTGGCGTTGGATCATGCCCGAAGCAAGGGGCAAACGGATATCGTGCAGATCCTGCAGTCTCACTCGTAGCAAGCCCGGGATGCCTCGTGTTCGCGGTGGTAGGGCGGCTCGAATTGGAAAGTTGAGTGCTCGATAGCTACCGGAAAGTGGGATCCCACGCATCTTTGGAGCTTGTCCAGGATTATTGGGGCGTGGCCGTTGTGGAAGGACCTTTCGGTGAGCACCACGTGTGCCGTGAGTACGGGAAGTCCGGAGGAGATGCGGGTGGCGTGAAGGTCGTGGACGTCCAGGACTTCCGGTATTGAGAGGATGTGCGCACGAACATCCTCAAGGGAGAGCCCGGGCGGGACCGATTCCATGAGGATTGCGCCAGCTTCGCGGAGGATGTGGAGGGCGCGGGGCAGGATCAGGAGCGCGATGAGGAGGCTGACAATCGCGTCGGCACGCGTGAAGCCAGTGGTGGCGATAACGATGGCGCTGATGATGACGGCGACGGAGCCGAGGGCGTCATTCAGTACCTCCAGCGTGGCGGCTTTCATGTTGAGGTCGTGGCCGTGGCCACCGCTGAGGACAACGAAGCTAACAATATTGCCCACGAGGCCAACAACGCCGAACAAGAGCAGGCCTTCAGGATGGACAGCTACGGGGCTGACGAGGCGCCGGATCGCCTCCACCAGGGCGTAGCAACCGACCCCGGCGAGCAGCAGTGACTGCACCGCGGAGGAAATTACCTCGGCGCGTCGGAACCCCCAGGTGTAGGTGGCGGTTGCGGGGCGGAGCGCGACGGAGGCAGCGGTGAACGCGAGCAGCAGCCCGCTCGTATCGACGGCCATATGCCCGGCATCCACCACCAGGGCAAGGCTGTGGGTCCACCATGCGCCGATGAGCTCAGCGATGAGAATGCTGCCCGTTATGGTCAGGGCAATACCTATTCGGGTGTGGTTTGTTGCTGTGTGATGGTGATGATGTCCGGACATGTGACCTCCTGCGTTTTCAATAAACCACACTTTAATGAAAATAGGAAACTTAAAAGCTTTCAGGATTTCGGTTACTGAAAATTAGTTGTCAATCGTGGAGAGAGCTGTCAGAAGAATGTAAAAAGTCTGCTAGTGGACTGTCTGGGAGAAGGATGATTTCTGAACTGGACGATGGGACGGAACAAGATAAGGAAACAATTAAACAAGTGCAGCCACATTCACATCGAACTCTCGGGTAGTGCTTGGAATGCGCCTTTGCAATTTAGCAAATTAGATGTGTAGATCTTGGTAAACCCTGATCATATTCTGGCTGAAACCTTCTTTACCTGGTGTTTCATTAAAAGCGTTAGAGAAAATCTCTCCTAGAAAAAGAGCCCCGGATGATGAAGAAACTTATTAATGCCACCGCAGCAGCACTCGCTCTCACTGTCGGAGTTGCAACTGCTCCAGCCGCAGATGCCTTCATCCTCCCGGGTTTCGCTGCAGAAAACCTCATCGCAGCAGAAGCTGACATCGCAGACCAGATTAACGGCATCCGCGTTGCGCATGGTTTGGCGCCACTGGGGTGGAACCAGTACCTGTCCGATATTTCTCGTGGCTGGTCTCAGACCTGCGCCAACCGCGATGTGCTAGCTCATGACCCGGTTGCGTTGCAGGTATCTGATCTGGAGAACGTAGCTGTGATGTACCGCAACCCTCGGGATGCTGTTAATGGGTGGATGAACTCCCCAGGGCACCGGGCGAACATTTTGAGCCCCTATGCCAAGACGATGGGTATCGGCGTGGCTAAGAACAACCTCACTGGTGGTTACTTCATCACCATGCGTGGCTCATATTAGGAATTAGTAAAAGTGGCCTGGCGTGAAGCCGGGCCACTTGTTGCCTATTTCTTGGGCAGTAGTTCTTTCAGATCGGAGACAATCTGCATGGCGCCTGTCGGGCCGAGGCCGAGGTACCACACGTCGTCGTTAACGCGATGCGCTTTGCCTTCGGCTACCGCGGGGAGCGCTTTCCACGAGGAACTCTCGATCACGGCAGTTTCTCCGGTGGCTGCGGGAGTGCCATAGGAGGTGTAGAAGATGATCGAGCCATCTGCCTTGTCGATGGTTTCCGGAGAGATCTCTACAGCAAGCTCATCGATGTCTTGCTCTGCTGGTCGCACCAGCCCAGCATCCTGCAAGATCACGCCGATGAGAGACTTGCGGCCATAAAGACGAAGCTTGCCCGGCATGAAGCGAACGAGGGAAACCGTCGTTCCATCTGGCACAGAATTGCCAAGCCCTGAGACAGCCTCATGGTACTGCTGCAGCTTCGCTTCTGCTTCTTTTTCCATACCAAGGGTTTCACCAATGAGAAGGAAGTTTTCTTTCCACGGGAAACCGGGTCGGATGGAAAATACCGTAGGGGCAATCTGGGAAAGCTGTGGATAGAGCTTGTCTGCTCGCAATTGGTTACCCAGGATTAGATCCGGCTGCAGTGCTGCGATAGCTTCCACATTGACTTCGTTGATGGTGCCAACGGTGGTGACCCCTTCCAGTTTGTCCGCCAGATAAGACGGGATGGGGTTTTCGCCCTTGGAGGTGGTCATGCCGACGGGAGTGATGCCCAGCGTGAGCACTCCGTCGAGCTCACCGTTTTCCAACACGACGATGCGCTTCGGCTTTTCTTTGATTTCGGTGGTTCCTGCCGCGTGTTTGACAGTGCGGGGGAACTGGCCAGGCTCCGCATCGCTACCAAACTTGGCCGTCTCGATGTCGGCGGTACCGAACTTGGAGCCGCCGGTTGCCACGTCCTTATTTACGGCACTGGTGTTGGGTTCTGTTGCGGGTGTACTGCATGCAGTGAGTCCAAGCGCGGCGGTGATAAGCAGCGCTGGAAGAGCTTTGATAAAAGACATGAAAAATAGGTTAGCCTAACCTTTAGCATGTCGGGTAGTCTAGGCGGGTGTTTTTTTCTCACCGACGCTTGCCACTCACCCTGGTCATAGTTCTCGCGCTTGGGGCACTGTGCTTATCGACGCTTTTGTCCCTCATCACAGGTGCCCGAGCCATACCCATTCATGAGGTCTGGAACGCATTGAGCGATCGGTCACAGGATCCGGTGTCTGCCATTCTGTGGGATCGTCGCATCCCACGAACTCTCGTGGCCATGTTCGCGGGCATGGCGTTGGGTTTGGCGGGAGCCCTGATTCAGGCCCTTACCCGCAATCCGCTGGCGGATACCGGTGTGCTGGGGATCAACTCCGGGGCTGCCTTCGCAATCGTGTTAGGACTGGCACTCGGTGTCACAGATACCCCGCTGATGCTGTTCACCTTAGCGCTGTGCGGGGCGGTATTGGCTGGCGGTGGTACGTACGTGCTGAGTCGCGGCAAAGGGGCAAGCGCTGATCCGATGCGATTGGTACTGGCCGGGGTCGCATTGAGCGCGATCCTTGGTGGGGTTGGGGACGGTCTTGCGCTGACCAATCCACGAGCTTTCGATCGGCTGCACGCCTGGATGGTGGGAAGCGTTGATGTTGGTTCCTATCAACCGGTGTACCTCGTGGGCACGGGTCTGCTCGTGGGCGTGGTGCCGGGGCTCATGGCCATCCGTGGCCTGGGAGCCCTGCAACTGGGGCAGGAAACCGCGGTCGCGTTGGGCGCCCAGCTGGCCAAGACCCGTCTGATGGCGTTCATCGCCATTGTGATTCTGGCGGCCTCTGCCACTGCGGCAGCCGGCGTGATTGTGTTTTTGGGATTGCTGGTGCCACATGTGGCGCGGTGGCTGGTGGGGCCGTCGTTTGGCCGACTGTTGGTGGTCTCTGCACTGTTAGGTCCGCTGGTGCTGGTGCTTGCGGATGTCCTTGGGCGATTGTTGTTGCCGGGTGAATTAGCGGCTGGGGTTGTGGTGTCCTTCGTGGGAGCGCCGTTCCTCATTGCCTATGCTCAGCAGCGCCGAAAGGGGATCTGATGCGGGTACCTCTTGGATTGTCGTGTGCTGTGGTTCTGGTGGCCGTGGTAGCGCTCGTGCTGCCTGGTGCGGGGATGAACTGGGCTTCTGCGTGGGCGGCGTTGTTCGGTCCTGATACCGGACTAGCACACACCGTAATCTTCCAGTGGCGGGCCCCGCGTGTGGTGACCGCGGTGCTGGTTGGGGCCGGTTTGGCGCTCAGCGGTGCGTTTTTCCAGTCGCTTACTCGCAATCCCTTGGGGTCGCCGGACATCATTGGTTTTTCTGCGGGCGCGTACACCGGCGTTATCGTCGCTTTGTTGGCTGGCTACGGCGGATTCGTCTACCAGATGGCAGGAGCACTGGTTGGTGGTTTAGTTACGGCGGTGGCGGTGTTGCTGCTGTCAGTGCGCGCGCGTATCGACGGCCTGCGCATCATCCTGGTGGGCCTGGGAGTGTCGGCGATGCTGTCTGCGCTCAACCGGTGGCTCATTTCCCGTGGTGAGTTAGACACGGTGCTCTCCGCCGCTAGTTGGGGAGCCGGTTCCGTCAACGGAATGAGGTGGGCTATTGCCTTCCCGGCTTGTGTGTTCTTGGCGGTGGTGAGTGTCGGGGCACTGCTGCTGCGCCGACAGCTCGATGTGCTTGCACTGGGAGACGACACGGCTACCGGCCTTGGCCTGCGCACTAATGTGCTGAAGTTGGTGCTGCTACTTGTTGGCATTGTGTTGGTTGCAGCTACCACCGCGGTTGCTGGTCCCGTGTCGTTCGTGGCGCTCGCGGCGCCTCACCTGGCGCAGGGAATCACCCGTGCGCAACGAACTCCGCTTGTTACCACGGGCTTGGTGGGGGCCTTATTGCTGCTAGTTGCCGATATTTTGGCGCAGCGACTCTTTCACCCGGTGCAACTGCCCGTCGGCCTGGTGACGGTAGTCATTGGAGGTCTGTATTTGTTGTTCATTATCGCTCACTCTGCAAGGAAGTATTCATGACCGCACTGCGCACCGAAAACGCCACCTTGGCCTGGGACAACCATGTGATCTCTCAAGATTTGTCGGTGGCCATCCCCCGTGGGGCATTCACTGCGATCATTGGGCCGAATGGTTGCGGTAAGTCGACGTTGCTGAAGAGCTTTGCGCGGATTTTGAAGCCTACCGCGGGTGGGGTGTTTTTAGGCGATTGTGATGTGAACACGATGCCGAGCAAGGGCGTCGCAAAGCAGCTGGCGTTGCTGCCCCAATCGACGGTGACTCCGCCGGATATCACCGTTGCAGAGTTGGTGCGGCGCGGCCGGTACCCACACCAAAGCTTGCTCCGGCCATGGTCTGCGGAAGATTCCCGGGCGGTGGAGGCCGCGCTGGAAGCGACGAATGTTGCGGGGTTGGGGGAGCAGCGGGTCACGGAGCTCTCGGGTGGGCAGCGACAGCGGGTGTGGCTCGCGATGGTACTCGCTCAAAACACGCCGATGCTGCTTCTCGACGAGCCGACCACCTATCTCGATATCTCCCACCAGTACGCGCTGCTTGAACTCGCGAAAGCGCTCGTGACACAACTAAACCGCACAGTAGTTGCGGTGCTGCATGACCTACAACAAGCTGTGCGGTACGCAGACCACCTCATCGTCATGAGGGACGGTGCGGTGGTCGCTATGGGAAAACCAGCAGAGGTAGTCACCAGCGAATTAATCGAAGACGCCTTCGGCATCGCAGTGACCGTCCATCTGCTTCACGGGCACGTCGTCATTGTGCCGGCTACCTTACCGGCACCCGACGTGAGGATGCTACGCGGATCCTAACGTCCGTCGAAGTCCTTTTCCGCGTCTTCTGCTTGGTCCTCAAGGGAGTTCAGCTCGGAGACGTTTGCCTCTTCGGTGGCCTCCTCGGCTTCTTCGTCCTGGGCCTTGTGTTCAGCCAGCTGCTTGTCCAGGTCCTGCAGGAACTCCGCAGACACTTCTGATTCGTTAGGGGTGACAGTGGAGTAGACCAGGCGGGAACCTTCGGTAGCGTGTTCCTCCACGCGTGGTGGCACGGTACTTGCCTTTTCTGGGCGGAACACGAACCAGTACAGAGCGGCACCCAGGGCACCGAGCAGTGCTGTGACGAGGGCGATGACGCTGAACTTGCCGCACTTCTTCTTTGGAGCCTTCTTTAGACCTAGCTTGACGGCGCGTTTGTCGGCCTTCTTGGCGATCTCCTCGGATGCCTTGCGGGTGGAATCGCGCAGCTCAGAGATTCGTTCTGAAGCGTTGGCTTCAGCGCGGGCCTTCTCCAGGCGAACTCGGGTGTTTTCTGCAACCTTGGCTGCAGAGTCACGGCTTTCATCTAGCAGTGCTTTACCTTGGTCGGCAAGCTCGGAGAGGTTGTAATTCTCGGCGACCTCAGAGAGCGCATCGTATGCCTCGGCAGCCTTGCGGGTCCGGTAGTCATTGACCGCGTCGATAGCAGCTCGCGTGGTCTTGATGGCGAGGCGGACATTGTTATTCATTGTTCGTAACTCCTCTTTCCTCACGTAATTAGGTTCTGCTTCAAGCGTAGCGACAATGCAGGAATCGCGACGGAGAATGACGTAACATAGTGCCCATGACTCAAAAGACCACAACCGCGACTTTGCACACTAACCACGGTGACATTGTCATCGACTTGTTCGGCAACCACGCACCAGAAACCGTGGCTAACTTCGTTGGCCTGGCTCAGGGCACTAAGGAATACCAGGCTGCAAACGCGTCCGGTACGCACGAAGGCCCGTTCTACGATGGCGCTATCTTCCACCGCGTTATTGACGGCTTCATGATTCAGGGCGGTGACCCAACGGGCACTGGCCGTGGCGGCCCGGGCTACATGTTCGGCGATGAAATCCACCCTGAGCTGCGCTTTGACCGCTCCTACCTGCTGGCTATGGCCAATGCGGGCCCTGGCACCAACGGTTCCCAGTTCTTTATCACCGTGGCGGCTACCCCGTGGCTGAACGGCAACCACACCATCTTCGGTGAGGTGACCGATGAAGCGTCCCAGAAGGTCGTCGACAAGATTGCTACCACCGCAACCGGCGCGATGGACCGCCCTGTCGAGGACGTTGTGATTAACTCCATCACGATCTCCTAACTTTCTGTTTCAACCTGCTTGAGCTTGCTTGTCGACGCCGTCGGCCGGCAAGCTTTTGTCATTTTGTGGAGCGTTAAATGCTGAAAGCTTGGTGGCGGCAAGCCCCAGTTACTGTCTTTTTCTGCAGCCTCATGATTGTCGCCTATGTGGCAACGGCCCTGCAGTCGCTGTCCTTAATGGAAAACCTTTCCGGTTCATCCTTGGGGAATGCCTCACTTTTGTATCTTCCCTTGATGACCTCGCCGTTAGGGCCGCTCCGAGCGCTCCTTGCAGCTTTCATGCATTTAGGTCCAGCGCATTTGACGCTCAACCTGGTGCTGCTGTTTCTGTTAGGCAGGGAAGTGGAGATAAGTTACGGCTCCCGGTTGTATCTGCTGGTCTGGCTCTTTGCCGCGATAGGTGCCAGCACCGTAACCGTGTGGATGGATCCACTCGCCTCCACAGTGGGTGCCTCTGGGGTGGGATACGCGCTCATGGTGCTGTTCTTATTCGTGGTGCGTCGCCGCGGTGGTGACCTCCGTGGCCCACTGGTACTCATCCTCGCGAACATCATGTACACCCTGATAACGCCCACGGTATCGCTATGGGGGCATATGGGGGGATTGCTGGCGGGGCTAGTTTTGTCGTTTGGCCTGCAGTTTTCTTCCCCCGCGTATCGGTGGGTGGCCATATCGGGAATCGGGCTTGGGTTCATTGTCCTATTGCTGTGGAAAATCTCGTTGTTCGCCACCAGCGGTTTTTGGGCCCTTTAAACTCCATACACACGTTATCCCCACCCACCCGGTGGGGAATTTTTATGCCTAGTTATCCCCAGAGGTTATCCACAATGTGGATAACTACATTCTTGTAATTTCCGAAAAAGTCGTTCGCTCCCTTGCTAGTATCCAGGCAATTTGCGCGATTCTTCGCACAACAGTGCGGTAGTGGACAAGTAGTACACAGAGTTATCCACAGGCTGTGGAAAATGTGGAAACTCGTATCTCTGAGTGCTATTCACAGTTTTGTCCCCAGCCTGTGGATAACTTACTGAAGATTATCCACAGGGGTGGAATAGCATGTGTGTAATTTACCTCAGAGAAAGCAAAAGCCGGATTTGGTAAAGCAAATTGACCTCTAGCTCACTAAAACGTCAGTTTGCATTACCAAATCCGACACGCTGATGTCTCTAGCGCCACCCCATGGTCATCAGTAGCCCGATGATGAATAGTCCGAAGCCGATGCCGTAGTTCCATGGTCCCAGTTCGCGCATGAAGGAGATGTCTTGTCCGGCGAGGTAGTTCACTACGAGCCAGAGTAGTCCGGCGAGCATGAAGCCGAACATGATGATCTTGTACCACAGTGGGGTGCCGGAGGAGCTGATCTTTACCGGGGTTCGGCTGGTTGCGGAAGAGCTTACCGGGCTAGAGGTTTGAGAAGCTTTTGCTTTAGGCATTTTTCACCTTTGTGGGACTTTGTGCGTTTAATTGGATTTCATTCTGCCAGGAGCACCTGGTGGGGGCAATTAGGGTGCTCATGGCAGTAGTTGGAATTCGTACACGTCGACATAGACGAGTGCGTCTTTGCCGAGTGGTCCTCCTGCTGGAGGGTCTTGCTTGGCGATTTTTCCTTGATCGATCAGCGCAGTGGTGGCCACAGTGCGCTGCTGCAATGAGGTGTTTGGCGCAGTCCAGCCGGCTGCGCGTAGAGCGCGCAGCGCCTGGTTAGGCGTCATCCCCTGCAGTGATGGCATTTTCACGGCTGCTCCGTTGGATATGGTGACGGTCACCGCAGAGCCCTTTGGTAGTTTTTGCCCGGCTTCCGCTATGCCGATGACGGTTCCGTCTGGTTCGGAGGCGTCTACTACTCGGACCTGTGGGACAAACCCGAGTGCGGTGAGGTTTTCCTCGGCACTGTCCCATTTCATCCCGGTGATGTCGGGGACACGGATTTCTTCTACGCCTTTGGAGATGGTGATGGACACCCGAGAGCCCTTCGACACCTGTGATCCGGCGCCTGGTGATTGTTCGATCACCTGGCCGGCTTCGACGGTATCGGAGGATTCCTGTTTGACGGTGGTATCGAGTTGCAGGCCGAGTTCACCGAGGATGGTGGTCACTTCCTCCGTGGTTTTACCAGCAAGGTCTGGTACTTCCACGATCTCCTTGCCGGAAGAGACAATGAGCATGATGGTTGCCCCTTCACGGATCTGCGATCCTGCTGCCGGGTTGGTAGCGATCACGGTGCCCTTGGGCACGGTGGGGCTGGCCTCATCCTGCCGCTCCACTTGGAAACCTCGCTGCTGTAGCAGTGCGATTGCTTGGTCTTCCTGCTGCCCTGTGACGTTAGGGACCGCCACGGAGCGGGAGGTCTTGGTGTTTTCCAGGAAGAAGGTGTCATAGGCCCAGTAGCCACCACCGGCCAGGGCGCCGAGCACGGCGATGGTGGCGATGATCGTTCCCCATGGGCGCTTGGATTCGGGTTCTGCACGGTGGCGTTTCGGTGCTGACGACGAAGGTGCAGACGACGAAGGCACTGACGAAGCTGTCGTGGATGCCATCGTTGCCGCTGTTGCTGGCGCTGGTGGTGCCTGCACTGTCTCCACGATTTGGGTTGGAGGGTCGGTAGGAACCGGATCGGTATTGAGGTGGTTGCGCGCGGCCATTGCTACCGAATTGCGCTGGATGCGACGCAAGTCTTCCGCGAATTCGGCTGCCGATTGGTACCGGTCGCCGGGGTGCTTGGCCATGGCGGTCAGGCACACCGAGTCTACGTTCACAGCGACGGTGGGGGACAGGCCGTTGATTCGTTCGGAGGGCGGAATAGGATCCTCTTGAACATGCTGGTAGGCAACAGCAAGTGGCGAGTCTCCCGAGAATGGTGGCTGGCCAGTGAGCAGCTCGTAGAAGACGCAGCCGGTGGCGTAGATGTCGGAGCGGGCGTCTGCTGTTTTGCCGCGTGCTTGTTCCGGCGAGAGGTATTGGGCGGTGCCGATGACGGCGGCGGTGGCGGTCATGGCGCTGGTGGCGTCGCCAAGTGCCCGTGCGATACCGAAGTCCATCACCTTGATGTCGCCGGATGGGGTGACCATGATGTTGGCTGGTTTGATGTCGCGGTGGATGATGCCAGCGTCGTGGCTGACCTGCAGCGCTTCGCAGACTGGGGCGAGGATGCCGGCGGCGTCCTCGGGTGGGAGTGGGGCGTCGTCGCGGATGATGGTGCGCAGGGTTTTGCCCACCACCAACTCCATCACAATGTACGGGACGGTGACGCCGTGAAGTTCGGTGTCGCCGGTGTCGTACACCGACACGATGGCAGGGTGGTTGAGGCTGCCGCCATTTTGGGCTTCACGACGGAACCGTTCCCGGAATCCTTCATCCCGGGCGAGATCGGCACGCATGATTTTCACTGCGACGTCACGGCCGAGAAGGGTGTCCTTCGCGCGATAGACATCGGACATTCCGCCCGTGCCGATCATCTCCCCGAGCTCATAGCGGGCGCCTAGCGAACTAAGTGGCACTGTGCCGATCCTCCTTCCTTAACAAGTAGTTGACTTATCCATTATTAAACAACGACGGTAAATTTGGTATTTCTAAATCCACAGTCTCAGTCGGTAGTGGCTCTTCAGGTACGGACACCTGCGGTTCGGTGGTACGAGGCGCCTGCGTCCTGGTTGGCTTCGGCGCACTCGTCGGTGCCTGCTGCGTTGGGGTAGATTCCGGTGCCGGTTCGGAAGTTTCGTAAATGGTGGTTGGCTGCGCAGGAGACGTTGTCTTCTTCGGACGTGTCGACGGTGGCTGGGTGACAACCGGCGCAGACGAGGTTGCTGGTGTCGTCACATGAACCGTCACTGGGGCTGGAGTAGGCGTAGGGGCTGAGTCCTTGCCACCGGCCAAGAACGCATATGCGCCACCACCAGCAGCGATAAGTGCCACGAGTGCGGCCACCGCAATCCAGCCTCCCTTCGAAGACTTCTGTGGCTCCTCTGTGGTGGAGCTCTTCAGCACTTCCGCAGGGGTTCCCACCGGCATCACGGTGGTAGCAGTGTTAGTCGGCGCGTAGTGTGGCTCCGCCACCGGTGTTGGGCTGGGATCCTGTGGTCGCCGACCGAGTCGTACCTGAGAAACAGCTGCCGCGAAAGCGCCACCCTCGGCGAAGCGTCGCGCCGGATCCTTCCGCAACGCAATGGCGATGAGTTCGCGGGCCGGAGCAGAAACCGACACATCTAACGATGGTGCGGCGTCGCGAATATGGGATATCGCCACAGATACCGATGAATCGCCAGTGAAAGGCCGGTTGCCAGAAAGCAGCTCAAAACCAACCACACCCAGGGAATAGACATCCGAGGCGGCAGTAACTTGCTGGCCTTGCGCCTGTTCCGGAGACACATACTGGGCGGTACCTACCACCATGCCGGTGCGGGTCAGGGGGACTGCAGCGGCGGCTTTTGCGATACCAAAGTCAGTGATCTTCACCCGATCATCCGGGGTGATCATGATATTGCCTGGCTTGATATCGCGGTGGACCAGATTCATGGCATGGATCGTCGCTAAGCCATGTGCTGCTTGTTCGATAATCCCCAACGCCCGGTCTTCGGACAGCTTTCCCTCGCGCGCCAGGAGATCTGCGAGTGATTCGCCTCGGATGAACTCCATGACGATGTAGCAGAACTGGCGACCACGGTCATCCGTGAGCTCGGAATAGTCGTAAGTGGCCACTACGTTCGGATGCTGAATCTGCTCTGCCGTGTGAGCCTCATTGCGGAACCGGCTGAGGAACTCCTGGTTGTCAGAAAACTCCGGCTTGAGGACCTTGATGGCTACCTCGCGGTTGCGCCGGAGGTCGTCGGCTAGCCACACAGTGGACATGCCACCGTGGCCGACGATCCACTGCAGGCGGTAGTTCTCGCCGATCAGCTGCTGGAGGGCGTCGATGCCTTCGGTGTTGTAGGAGGTCATGAGAGCTTCCTTTCCTTAGCGTGCGCTCCGCAGCGCAGCATCGATAACAGCACGGCCAATCGGGGCCGCTACGGAACCGCCCGTAGCGGCCTGACCCCGGTCGCCGCCATTCTTCACGACAACCGCCACCGCAACGTTCGCATCTGCGGTAGGCCCAAAGGCTATATACCAAGCGTGCGGGTTCGAGTTACGCGAATCCTCGCCATGCTCAGCGGTACCCGTCTTGGAGGCAATGTCGGCGCCAGTAGCACCGGCAGTCATCCGCTCCGACCCCTTCATCAACTCCGTGAGGGTCGCCGCGGTCTCCGGGGAGATGGCCTCGTTGAGCTCCTTCGGCTTCGTCTTCTTGATCGAGCGCAGGTCAGAGCCGAGGATCTCGGACACCAGGTGCGGTTCCATCCGCTTGCCTTTATTCGCCACAGTCGCGGCGACCACCGCATTCTGCAGCACAGACATGGAGATGTCACGCTGGCCAATAGACGATTGGCCACGAGCAGCGGGATCAGAGAGGTCTCCGATCGCGCCGGGGCTCATCGGCAGTCCCAGATCATAGGTCTGGCCAAGCCCAAACTTTTCCGAGGCTTCGGTGAGCGCCTTGTCACCGATATTGATGCCCATCTCCACGAAGGCAGTGTTACAGGAGCGTTCAAACGCCTGGCGCAGCGTGGTCTGCGCACCGCCACAAGACTGGCCACCGTAGTTTTCCAAGGTGGCGTTTGTGTTAGGAAGAGTAATTTGGGATGCCCCGGTGACCGGTGAGTTCGGGTTGTAGCCATGCGCCAAACCGGCAGCCGTGGTGACCACCTTGAAGGTGGACCCTGGGGGCAGTGTCTCCTGAGTCGCGTGGTTCAGTAGCGGCGAGCCCGCCTGGGCATTGATCTGTGACCAGTCGTCCTCGATGCTTGCCGGATTGTAGGACGGAGTTGAAGCCATGGCCAGGATTTCACCGGTTTTGGGGTTGATGGCAACCACAGCGCCTTCATAGCCTCGGCTAGCCAGACCGTTGTAGGCCACTTCCTGCACCGCCGGGTTGAGGGTGAGTTTCAGCGACGCCCCAGTTTGTTCCTTGCCAGTAATGGTGTCCCACCAGCGAGAAGCGAAGAGGGAAGAGTCAGTGCCGTTGAGAACATCATTGTAGGAGGACTCCAACCCGGAGGCGCCATAGGTTTCGGAAAGGTAGCCGAGGGTGGCGCCATACGGGGTGACATCGTTCGGGTACTGGCGGGAGTAGAAGCCATCTTCGTTGGCCACTGACTGTGCGAGAACCTGTCCGCCGGCGGAAATCTGGCCGCGCGGGATGAGCTGCATCTTGTAGTAGCCACGCCGGTTGAGGGCGTTGTGGGCGTATTCGTCATCCTTGAACACCTGCACGATGGACAGATTCACCAACAGGATGAGGACGAGGACCACGCTGAAGACAGCGGAGTTGCGGATGGATCGGTTCATTTAGCGCACCGCCTCGTGGAGCTGGGTGCTGGTGTCATCGTGGTTGGCCACTACCTTTGCGCCTTGGCTGTAGGGGCGTTGTGCGGAATCGGAAATGCGCAGCACGAGGCCGAGCAGAATGTAGTTCGCCATCAGTGAGGAACCGCCAGCTGACATGAAGGGCGTGGTGAGACCCGTCATGGGCATCAGGGCCGAAATACCCGCGGTGACCACAAAAATCTGGATCACCAGCGTTAGGGACAGGCCCGCGGCGACGAGCTTGCCGTAGGAGTCCTTCACCTGCAGCGCGGTCCGCATGCCACGAGAGACGAAAACCATGAACAGCACGAGCACAGCCGAGAGGCCAACCAGGCCCAGTTCTTCGCCTACGGTAGACAAAATGAAGTCCGACCAGGACACAGGAACAATGTGGGGATAACCCTGTCCCAGGCCAGTTCCCATGATCCCACCCCAGGACATGCCGAACAGCGCCTGGGCGAGCTGACTGCTGGTCTCCCAGTTGCCCACCGGGTCCAGGAACAGGCTGAAACGCGCCTGGATTTTGTTGGAGATTTGGAAGATACCGAAACCGCCGATGGCCACCAGCAGCAGGCCGATGAGCAGCCAGGAGGCCCGGTTCGTGGCCAGGTAGATCATTCCGAGGACGGTGGCGAACAGCAGTAGGGCGGGGCCGAAGTCATTTTCGCCGGCCATGATCACCATCGCGATTGCCCACACCAGCATGATGGGTGCGAGGTCTCGCAGGCGTGGGAATTCCATGCCGAGGAAGCGGTAGCCCGCCACGGTGAACAGGGCTCGTTTGTTAACCAATAGTTGTGCGAAAAACAGCAAGAGCAAGATCTTGGAGAATTCGCCCGGCTGGATGGAAAAGGGGCCGAGTGTGATCCAGATTTTCGCGTCGGCGACAGTGTCAGGCTGAATAGGCCAAACCATTGGCAGGGCGAGGAGAACCAGCCCGATAACACCCAAGATGTATGAGTAGCGAGACAGCACTTTGTGGTCGCGGATAATGACCATGACCAGCACCATCATGATTATGCCGACGAGGGTCCACATCACTTGGCGGGTGGCAAGCGCTGTTTCTTTGGCAGCGTCAATCCGGTAGATCATGATCAGGCCAAGCCCGTTGAGCAGGGCAGCGACGGGGAGCATGATCTGGTCGGCAAGCGGAGCCAGGAAACACAGCGAGAGGTGCGCGACAGTGAACACGCCGATGTAACCGAAAATGATGTAAAGGACATCCTTGGTCAGCTCGTTGCCCACCGCAATTTCCAGGTTCACCATGGCCACGCCGATAATGATGGCGGCCAGAATGAGCAGGCCGAACTCGAGACGCCGGGACGTCAAACGCTGAAAAACAGACATCTATTTCGCCACCTCCCGGCAGTTTTGGCCAGGTTTGTTCAGGTCGGTGGCCGACTCGCCTCCCTCGGGCTTAATGCACACGGGGAGAAGTTCGTCGGCAAGCCGGCGTACCTGCTGGATGACGTCGTCGTAATGGCCGGCAGGCATGGCGCTTATCGACGCCCGCGCGTCCGGCTTCACGTCGTCCAGGACGAACGGGGTGCAACCGCCCTCGCCCTTATCGACGATCTTGAGCTTGCCATCCTGGTCTAAACACGCGACCTGGTACACCTCATGCAACGGCTTGCCGAAGACAGTCTTGTCAAAGCCCTGCTCGACCACGATGTGGCCTGCGTCCGTGGTGGCCACGAAGAACGTGTTTTTCTTTTGCTGCACTGCGAAGTAACCAAGGCCTGCTAGCAACCCGATCACGACGAGGGCTACGAGCAGGCCAATCCAGGGTTTCCGCTTGGCGGTGTTCGCCGCCTCCGGGACCTCGAATGGCTCGATGACCTGTGGCTGCCGCTCTTGTTTTGTGCGTTCCACCATGGTGGCAGCACGACCCGCGGCAGTGTCGGGGCGTGGTTCCTCCGGTTCCCCGGCGTTCAGCGCGCCCGCCGTCATGGGGGTGATAGGCAGCTCCGGGCCGGTGTAGTCATCGGATTCGATGACGTCGGCGATCACCACGGTGACGTTGTCGGGGCCACCGGAGCGCAGTGCGAGCTCGATCAGCCGGATGGCAGCTTCCCGAGGGGTGCCCTCGGCTAGTGCCTGCTCAATGGTGGTGTGGGTGACGGGATCAGACAGGCCATCGGAGCACAGCAGGATACGGTCGCCTACCTGAGCGTCGAGGATCTCCAGCGTGGGCTCTACCGGGTTGCCCGTGTATGCCTTCAAGATCAATGAGCGCTGCGGGTGGGTGGAGACGTCCTCTTCGTCCAATTCCCCTTCGTCCACCAGGGACTGGACGTACGTGTCGTCGCGGGTGATCCGCTCTAGTGTGCCGCCACGGAGCCGGTAGCCGCGGGAGTCTCCGACGTGGAGTTTTCCGAAGCGGGTGCCGTCGAAAAGCAGCGCGGTGCAAGTGGTGCCCATGCCTGCGGTCTCTGGTTTTGCGTCGACCTCGCTGGCGATCGCGATGTTCGCGTCGTCGGCGATGGAGCCGAGCATGGCGAGCATGTCGTTGTCGTCAGGGTCTGCGTCGAGAACCCGCAGGTGGTTGATCATGATTTGTGAGGCAACTTCGCCTGCGGCGTGGCCACCCATGCCGTCGGCAAGTGCGAGCAGGTGCGGGCCGGCGTAGGCGGAATCCTCGTTGTTTCCGCGCACCAGGCCACGGTCGGAGGCGACGGTGTAATTAAGCTTCAGCATTTACGGCTCCAACCTGACGGTAGTGCGGCCAATCTTGATGTCGCTGCCTAGGCGGACACGTTCTGGCTGCTCAATACGCATTCCGGACAGGAACGTGCCGTTGCGGGACGCGAGGTCCTCCACAAACCAGTCGTTGCCACGCTTGAAGAGGCGAGCGTGCCGGCCGGAGGCGTAGTCGTCGCCAACCACGAAGTCAGCATCCTTACTGCGGCCCAAGGTGACCTCTTGGAGAGTGGAGACATCCATATGGGAGCCTGCCAGCGGGCCTTCGACGATCTTCAGGAGATGGGGGGCACCGCGCTGGCTCTTCTTCGGGAGCATCGGCCGTGGCTGTGCGACCGCAGCGCCAGCCGAGATGTTCGCATCTTTGCGCAAGGTGTGGGCAATGCCGAGGATGAACAGCCACAACAGCACGAGCAGGCCAACCCGGAATATGAGCAAAATACCGATGTCCATGCTTAACCCTTTGTAAATCGTACTTCGATGCGCGAATGCCCCAGCGTAATCACGTCGCCATCCGCGAGCATCCAGTTGTCCACCGACATGTCATTGACCGTGGTGCCGTTCGTGCTCTGCAGGTCTGTGAGCACTGCATCCTCACCATTCCATGTGATTTCGGCATGCTCGCGGGACACGCCCGTATCCGGCAGCCGCAGGTCAGCGTCAGAGCTGCGACCAATAATGTTCGAACCCTCCCGGACGGCGTAGGTGCGACTGGAACCGTCCTGCAGCAAAAGGTTGACATGCTGCTTACCGACGCTCCGGGGCGCCGGCTCCGGTTTCACCTCCGGAATGTGGGTGGAGGACTCCACCTTCAACTGGCCAGTTTTCAGGGCCTCATCAGCGACAATAGTGATAGAGACCGGGCCAGCGGCCATCCACCCTTGGTTCCGGATATGCCGTTGCATCAGATCCGTAAAGCCCTCAGCAAGTTTTGGGTGCTGCTCGCTTAAATTTGTGGAATCCTGCGGGGACACGTGCACGACATAGCGGTTTGCGGTCTCGACATACCCTTCATACGTATGGACACGGTTATCATCCGCCTCCTGCTTCAGGGCCTCTTCAATCTCTGCCGGGACCAGCTGGCCACCAAAAACCCGAGCTAAGCCGTTATCCAGACCCCGCTGCATTGCCGAATCTAGCTTGGCAAAACGATCCATCAAACCCACGGGCGCACCTCCTTCCTCTATGCTTAACGTGTCCAGTATAGGGGTTTGTTCCCAATACTCCGGTTTCCTGTTGGGTTTTTTGCCTATCTACCTGCCGATTTGTAACTTTTCCGGTAGTGCATGCTAAGTTAGACGAGTCGCAATTGATGTTGCTCGGGCGAGTGGCGGAATGGCAGACGCGCTGGCTTCAGGTGCCAGTGTCCGTAAGGACGTGGGGGTTCAAGTCCCCCTTCGCCCACAATGAGCGGTTAGTTAGCCGCTAAGGCCGGGGGCCACACTTTTTGAGTGTGGCCCCCGGTTTCTTTTGTTTTTGGGGTGGTGTCGCTGGGGTCTTTGGGGTCCTGGTCTTGCTACTTAAGCCTGATTTTCTCGTTTGACCCTGGTCTTGCTACTTAAGCCTAATTTTCTCGTGAAACCCGGGAAGTATTTCTCGGGTCTCGGGCCAAAAATAGCGAAATAGCAGATGTGAAGCCCAAAAAGTTGCCGAAACCCGGGGAATGCTTCCCGAGTTTTACAGATCAAGAAAAGAACCGTGGTCCGTTCGGCGCTGCTTCTATCTGATGGCACCTTGACGTATTTCGATGTTGGTGTTGCTAGGCGGTAGGGAAATTGTTCTCGGTCTTCCACCTCAATGTGTGAGAGTTGAGCTTTGGCGGTGGAAGTGGGCGCGACATTGACTCTGGGCTGGTTGGTTGAGAATGGGCCTGACGGGCTGCTTATGCATTGGCCCCGACATTACCCTCCCGAAGTTCGGGGTCGTGGAGGCATTTTTGGAGCAACCTCGGGGGAGTAATGTCGGGGCCAAGCCTCCAGACAACCAACATCAGGGCCAAGTTTTCAGGCATCCGATCTTGGGATCGAAAGGTACCTGAGATTACCGCCTTTATCGTTTAACGGCACGGGCATCGCAGGTCACTGAATACACCACGCTCGCGGATGCATCCGATGCAAAGTGGCCGTTTGCTGGGCAATGGCGATCAATCACCCCCGTTAGCTACCCTAGGCCTTAACGCCGAACATAGTTCGGGGTTAGGGTAGGCTCACATAAAGAATTGGATTCGACCTGCACCTGAGGTAGCTCATGACTTCGAAATTAACTTCGCAAACGCTCACTACGAGGGACCTGATAAATGCGGGCATCTTCTCCGCGCTGTACTTTGTCCTCACATTTGTTACCGGCATGGTGGGGTTTGCCGGCCCGCAGTTCATGTTCGTGGGCTGGGCTATCGGAGTGATCGTCAACGGCATCGTGCTGGCACTGTATGTTGCACGCACACCGAAGCTTGGCGCTCTCACGATCCTCGGCGGCATCAACGGTGTGGCTTTCATGCTCACTGGACACTACGCCTGGTCCCTCTTCGGTTGCCTCGTTTTGGGGTTCTTCGCTGACCTTATCCTCACCAAGCTCAGGTTGAGCATCAATCAGACCTTTCCGCTGGCATACGCCGTGTTTTGTACGTGGATCACGATGCCATTCGTACCGTTGATCTTGGACACTGATTCCTACTACGTAAACATCGCGGACCAGATGGGCCAGCAATACGCTGATGCGATGGCGCAAATCTTCCAGCCGTGGACTATTGGGATCCTCGGGATTGGTGCCTTCATCTTCGGCATCATCGGCGGGATCATTGGGCTCCGGGTGAGTCGCAAGCATTTTGAAAGCGCTGGTCTGCTGTGAGTCGCGTCCAGCTGGACCCCAGAACGGTTTTACTGTCCGTTTTCCTCATCAACTTAACTGCACTCAGCTACGGCTCGACTCCGACACTGCTGGCTTGTATTGCAGCGAGCGCCCTCGCCTTAGCCACGATCAAGCCCCGCTATGGACTCCTCGCCCTGTTGGTCTTTGGCTTCTTTTACCTGGGCTACTGGGGCCTTTTGCAACTGCCACCTTCGAAACTGTTCGCGTTCAGCGCCACTCTTTTCGCGTGGTTTAGCCGTTTCACCATCAGCATGTCCATCGGTGCCTTTGCACTCTTGACGCTGACCCCTTCTACACTCACCTCAGCGCTTCGGCGGATGCGTCTGCCTGGTTGGGCAACCATACCTCCGGCTGTGTTTCTTCGTGTGCTCCCCATCATCGCTACTGAGGCTCGCGCAATCCGTGACGCGATGATTCTTCGCGGCCTGCAACCTGGTTTCAAAAGTTGGGTCACACAACCTACTCAGTCATCGGCCATGCTCGTTATTCCGTTGTTGGGCGCTGTCGTCCGCGCGGGTGATGAGCTGGCATCCTCCGCGCTGGTGAGAGGTTTGGGTGGCGCTGCCTATCCCTCCACTACGGTTGGCCTTTCCTTCAAGCTTGCCGACGCCGTTGCGCTGTGCGTGCTTGGGCTCATCGTTGCTTCCGTGTGGCTTCCAGTGCAGGTTTTGCCATGACGAGACTATCTGCCAGGAATCTAACTTTTACTTATTCGCAGGGGGCACGTCTTAGCGATGCCGGGGTGTCGGATGTGACCTTTGATGTGGAGCCTGGACAGTGTGTGCTGGTCACGGGCGATTCAGGTTCTGGGAAATCCACACTGCTGAAGCTACTGAACGGTCTTATTCCGCATTTTCACCCCGGCGAGCTTAACGGTGACCTAAGGGTTATCTGTAACGAGGTCGCGATTGTGCCGGCGGAGCAGCCGCTGTCCCGCGCGATTGAGTTTAGTGCGACTGTGTTCCAGAACCCGCGCACCCAATTCTTCACCGAAAGCGTCGATGCGGAGCTTGCTTTTGGACTGGAAAACCTTGGTATTGCGCCGGAAGAAATCGAGCGCAGAATCCAGACCGCGGTAAGGGCGCTCGGAATTGAACAGTTGCGTGGACGCAAACTCAAGCACCTATCAGGTGGGCAGTTGCAAACGGTGGCGTGTGCGTGCGCGTTAGTCTCACCGGGCGGGCTGGTGCTTCTCGACGAACCAACCTCAAATCTCGACACCGAGAGCATCGATACCTTAACCGACGCGCTGCGCCGTCTGAAACAGCTGGGAAAAACGATCGTTATTGCAGAACACCGGCTGTTTTATCTGAAAGGTATTGCTGACCACGTTCTTTACCTACACAGCGGGCAGATAATGCATCGGTATACCGCGGATGAATTCTTCCAATTAAGTGATGAAACGCGCCGACAACTGGGCCTGCGGAGTTTATGCCGACAGCCGAGGCCGGTACCCACAGGGTCGATGCGATCAAACGCACCTGGTTTAGAGCTTCATGACGTGCGTTTTTCCTACGGCAAACGCGAAGTTCTGAACATTGATCAGGTGGAGTTCCGTGCCGGTGAGGTCACAGCGCTCATCGGCCCCAATGGGTCTGGGAAAACCACGCTGGCCAGGATCATTTGTGGCTTAGCTACTCCGCAGCGCGGTGGCAGTATCCGCCTGGGCGGTGAGGAAATTGGGGCAGGGGCGCGTCGTAAAGCGTCGCAGTTGGTGATGCAGGACGTCGGACGGCAGCTTTTCGCAGCGACGGTGACCGAAGAGGTCACCTTGGGTTTGAGCAAAAAGAAGCGCGACCAGGTAGATGTTCCCCAAATCCTGCGCTCCCTGGAGCTAGAGCACGTTGCCAACCGCCATCCCCAGTCGCTTTCCGGGGGTCAACGGCAGCGTCTTGCTATCGGCGTCGCAGAGGCAGAGCAGGCCCAGGTGTACGTGTTTGACGAACCTACCTCCGGTGTGGGCTGGCGTCACCTGCAGTCCATATCCACGCTGCTGCGTTCCCTGGCGGACAGTGGCGCGGTGGTCATTGTCATTACGCATGACCACGAACTCATCAAAGAATCCGCTACCCACATTGTTGATTTGAATGAAGTGAATAGAAAAGGACAACGAAATGTCTGACACACCACAGGACGCCTCGCGGGCGAAGCTCAAGGCCGGTCAAGTCGCGCTGAAAAAACTCCTCGCACCAGTGCAGCCGACTATCTACTTTGGGCAGCTGCTCGCGCTGATCTCCTCGCTGCTCGCCGTAGCACCGTACGTCGCGCTGGTGGTATTGGGCAGCGCGCTTTTCGACGGCGAGACCGATCGCGCCAAGACCATAGCGAAATGGCTGATTATCGCCTTCCTGGGCCAGCTGGGGTGTTATTTTCTGGCGCTGCTGATCACCCACCTTGCGGACGTAAAGCTAGTGGGCATTATCCGCCACCGGATTACCAGCACTATCTCACGGGCACCGCTGTCTTGGTTTAGCCAGACCAACTCGGGCAAGGTACGCAAGGCCATCGAAGATGACACGCTTACTTTGCACACTCTTGTCGCGCATGCCCCGGTGGAGCGCGTCGCGGCGATCGTCACCCCGCTGTCTCTGCTGGTGTACGCGTTCATTTTGGACTGGCGTTTGGGTTTGCTTTCCATCGCTACGGTCCCCATTTATCTGGCCATTCAGGCGTATTCCATGAAGGACATGGGGGCCAAGACTGCTGAGATGGACGGCTACCTCGCTAAGGTTTCGGCCACCGCGGTGGAGTTTGCTGAGGGGATTTCCGTTGTGAAGGCATTTGGTACCGTGGGCAAGGCACATGCCCGGTATCTCGATGCGGCGGCGCGGTTCGCAGACTTCTACTACGAGTGGGTTAAGCCGTTGCTCCGGGTGAGTGCAATTTCTGAATCGGTGATTGCGGTTCCTGTGCTGCTCCTCATCAATGTCGGTGGGGGATCGCTGCTGGTCGCCACGGGTGAAGTCACGGTGGCTGAAGTCATTGCAACGACGCTGATTGCGCTTGTTATTCCCGGCACTATTCAGACGGTGGGCATGATGATGTGGTCGTACCAGCTCGCTGGAAATGCTGCACTGCGCCTGGAGGAAGTAATGAACATTTCACCAGTGGCAGAAGGGACAGTGGAGCTAGATCCGAGCAAGCGAGACAAGACTGTGGAGTTTCATGCGGTGAGCTTTGGTTACGATCCCACAACCCCGGTATTGCAAGACTTCACCGCGACGCTGCAGCCTGGCACGGTAACAGCACTGATCGGCCCCTCTGGTTCGGGTAAGTCCACCGCGGCCACAATGTTGGCACGATTCCAGGATCCTGACTCCGGGAAAGTCACCATCGATGGCGTTGATATCCGCGAGCTCACCTTTGACAGCCTGTACCGCACAGTGGCGTTCGTACTGCAAGATCCGCAGCTGTTGCGCATGAGCATCCGCGACAATATTCGCCTCGCCCGGCCAGAGGTCACCGATGAGCACATCTGGGAGGCAGCACAGGCTGCACACATTGCTGAGGATATCCGCGCGCTGCCAGCCGGGCTCGACACGATCGTGGGAGAAGATACCTCGCTATCGGGAGGCCAACAGCAGCGAATTTCCATCGCCCGGGCGATCGTGGCAGATACCCCGATCTTGATCCTGGACGAGTCTACCGCCTCAACTGACCCAGATTGCGAAGCGGAAATTCAAGCGGCCCTCACTGAGCTGGTAGCTGGCAAAACCGTGCTGGTTATCGCTCACAAACCAGAGTCCATCAGAGGAGTGGACCAGATCATTCAGCTCGACCCTGTGAAGGAGACCACCAATGTCTAGCTCGCGTCTTCGTGATCCTTTCCTCGTTCGCAGCATGGCGAAGCTGCAAAGCCCCGAGGGCCATCGCCTGGGCAAAAGGTTTAGGCTGTTGACCTTGCTTGTTGGGCTTCTCGACGGCCTGGCCGTCCTCACCTTGCTCCCCCTGACCAGTGCACTTGTTGCTGGCTCAGCGCTTGCCTCATGGCTTTGGGCGTTGCTGGGCATTGCAATCGTGGCTTTTGCGTTGCGGTTCTTCGCCACGATGGCGTCCTACCACAACGCGCTGGATTTCATACGCACTGCGCATAGGACCGTGGGGGACAAACTCGCCACACTGCCACTCGGTTGGTTTGGCCCCGCGCAAACTGGCGGACTGTCGCGCCTGGTATCTGACCGTTTCATGCAGGCCGCTGAAGTAGTAGCTCATATTCAGGGCACCATATACCGTGACGGCGCAGCCCTGATAACGCTGCTCGTTGGCACATGGGTTTGGAATCCCCGGCTGGGGCTGACTTTCTTGATCATTGCCCCGTTTGCGCTCGGCATCATGCAGCTTGCTGCGTGGATTCGGCAGCAGGCCTCGGAGCGTGCGCTGCCCGCTAACAAGGAGCTATCCAATCGAATCGTGGAGTTTGCGAGCTACCAAGCTGCGCTTCGTGCCGCGGGACGCTCCCAGGAATTTCCGCCACTGCAGCAGGCACTGGAATCCGATCATAAGGCGCGGGTTCGGGAGCTGTGGCTCTCCACCTTAGCCTTGTTGCTCAATGGAATAGTTGTCCAGGCTTTTGTTGTCGCGTTGATTACCGTCGCTGCTGGCCTGGCTACCGAAGGCGCGCTGTCACCGCTGCAGACCATCGCAATCATTGGCATCAGCTTACGTTTCACCCGCTCCCTGGAGCAGATTGGTTCTTCCTATGTGGGGTTGGATGTGGCCCGCGTCGCCATCGCTGAGACTGCTGTGATAACTGATTCTCCTTCACTGCCGGAGCCCGCCGAGCCAACACTGGGTGATGGCTCGGGCAGCGTCGAGCTGCGCAACGTCACCTTCGGTTACGGCGCTAGGAAAGTGCTGAATGACGTGAGTTTCAAGGCAGAACCGGGAACCGTGACAGCCATCGTGGGTCCGTCCGGTTCCGGAAAGACCACTATTGCTCGATTGATTTCGCGATTCTGGGACGTCGATTCAGGAGCGGTGCTTGTCGACGGCGTCGATATCCGCCAACTCGGCACCGAACAGCTCATGTCCCGACTATCCATGGTTTTCCAGGACGTTTATCTTTTCGATGACTCCCTGATATCCAACATTCGGGTCGGCCGCCCCGACGCCAGCGACGAGGATGTGTACCGTGCTGCAGAACTTGCCGGCGTCACCTCCATTGCCGAACGACTCGGTTGGGAAACTCCGGTTGGCGAGGGCGGGCGGCTCCTCTCCGGAGGCGAGCGCCAGCGCGTCTCTGTAGCCCGAGCCTTGCTGAAACAAGCGCCCATTGTGCTGTTCGACGAAGCTACCTCGGCACTCGACGCCGAGAATGAGGCGAACATCCTCGCCGCTATGGACCAATTGCGAAGCGAATCAACCTTCATCGTGATCGCACACAAACTGGACACCATCCGATCTGCCGGACAGATCATTGTCCTGGACCACAATGGTTGCGTGAGCCAGGTAGGAACTCACGATGAGCTTTATGACGCCCCTGGTGTGTACCAGCACTTTTGGAAGCGTCGTGAAGCAGCGCGTGGCTGGGCGCTATCCAGCAGTTAATATGCTCATCATGGTATCTGTGGGAAAACGCACTGGTCCTAAACCTCGCTTCAGCGAAGCAGACGCCGTTGCTGCTGCGCTGGAGCTAGGGTTGGACACATTTACGTTGGCCGGTGTAGCCAAGCGCCTGGGGATAGGCACCTCCTCGCTCTACCGGGTCATTTCCTCCCGGGATGATCTGGTCACGATGTGTCTGCGCCGAATCTTGGGGCAGCTGAAACATAGCTCTAAGGTCGCAGCGTGGGATAAGCAGCTGGTAGAAGCCGCGGAAAGCCTGTGGGATCTCATGGAACAGTATCCAGGGCTCGATCACACATTCATTACTTCACCAGGTCTTGTCGTGCAGCTGCAAGATTTCTTCCAAGCACAAGCATCGCGCCTGGTGGAAGGCGGTTTCCCCGGGGATATCTCTCGGATTGAGTTTGCGCTGGACTTCATTTTTGATACCACAATTTCAACCCACTACCAGCTGATGGCAGTCCGGCGAGACTTTCAAAAAATGAGTGAGGAGGCTACAGACACCACCACGTTCTTCGCACCAGAGGATTCCTGGCTGGACCGTGGCTGGCTGGACCGCAAAATCGCATTCATCATCGCAGGGCTCAAGGAGGGGCTGGATGTGTAAGGGCCCTTCGGGGGCTAGGTGAAGATCTGCTTTACTGGCTAAAACCCGGGAAGCATTCCCCGGATCTTGGGCCAAAAACAGCGATATAGCAAGTGTGAAGTCCAAAAAGTTACCGAGACCCGGGAAATGCTTCCCGGGTTTTGCGCTAGCGAGGCACCGGGAGATAACAAAGTGCGCACACCCCCAGGGCAACATAAACTGCGTAGAAAACGAAAGGAATGGAAATGGTCTCCACTACTGCTATAGCGTGCATGGTGGCAACGCTGCTGCTGTGCATTGCGATTCCTGTCGGCGGCATTGTCGCGGTTGCTCGGCGTAATAAGCAGGTCATGCTCCCATTCGCGGTGGGCATGTTGGCGTTTTTTGTGTCGCAGGTGGTGCTGCGGATGCCGCTGATGTCGCTGCTAGCTGGGTTGGCGCCGGACCCTGTGGGAAAGTTCGTCAGTTCCATTCCGGTAGCTAGTTTTTCCGCTGGGTTATTTGAGGAAACAGCGCGCCTGGTGTTTATGTTGCTGCTGCTCAAGGGGCTGCATCGTCTGGTGGACGGTGTGGCTTTTGGCCTGGGCCACGGTGGGATTGAAGCCCTGCTGCTGGTGGGCATGACGATGTTCTTTAACCTCGCCATGTCTTTCATGATCAATATGGACAAGTGGGACGTGGTGGCCAAATCGCTGCCGCCGGAGGCAGCTGAGCAGATGCGTACGGCACTTACGCAAACCCCGGCCACGGAGTTTTTAGCAGGTGGCGTAGAGCGTATTTGGGCGATTGGCCTGCATATTATGTGCTCCTTGATCATCATGATGGGCGTCGAGAAGCAGAAGCGTGCGCTGGCGTGGGTGGTGGCCGTCCTGGTCCACGGGTTCACAAACCTCACTGTGCTTGGAGCGATGCAGCAGGGTGCCAACGTGTGGCTTGTTGAAGCTGCCGGTCTGGTCGTCATTGCTGCGCTGCTCACCGCGGTGGTTCGGTACGCGCGGAAGGTGTTGCCAGCAGGCTTGCCGACGCCCCGCTAGCTTCTCGCTGGTACGGCTAGCGGATCGCCTTATGGCTGCATAAGGGAGCCCGCATCCCTTGCTAGATTTAAGTGCATGAATCGCATGACTCCGATTGCGGACGCTGTCACTATGCTGCGCCTAGCCGACGACTCCCCGGCATGGGCGATGCTGCGAGCCACAACTGCGCCCGCCATCGTTGCTATTCTCAGTGCGATATTTAAGGGTGATAATAGGCAGGTTACTGGCACTGAACTGATCCTGGCCGTGGAGCCAATGCTCATTGATATCCGAGAGCAAACAAGCTTGGAGCTGCCGAAATCGGCCACCGCCTACGTCAATGACTGGGTGAAAGCGGGATATTTGGTTCGTCGCAGTCCACAAGGCACCCGCGATGAGTTTTACGAATTATCTACCGATGCGCACGTAGCTATCGAATACGTGCAACAACTCCTCAATCCACAACGCAGCGTGACCCGTTCCCGCCTAGGAACGCTCCAATCGAACCTGCTTGAGTTGGCTGCCGATACGGACCCAGACGAAGCGACAGCTATCCGACGGCTGGAGCAGCAGCGCGATAAGCTGCAAGAACGGATAGATCAAATCAGAATGACCGGGGCAGAGGTCATCACTGATGAGGAAGCCGTAGAGCGCGCCCGTGAGATACTAACCTTGGTCAGTGATTTGCCCACCGATTTTTCTCGCGTTAGAAGTGACATTGAGGCGGTCGATCGAAAACTACGCGAATCGATCGTGGAGGAGAAACTGGGCGCAGGTGAGGTACTGGATAACGTATTCCGGGGCGTGGACCTCATCACCGATTCTGAGGCAGGTAAAGCCTTCAACGGGTTTTACGAGGTATTCCTTGACCAGGAACAATCGGCACAGTTTGATGCCACTTTGGAAACCGTGATGTCCCGTGGTTTTGTTGAAAAGCTCAGCGTGACCGAACGTGCCGAGCTGCGTGGGCTCATGGACACCCTCGATACGTCTTCCGGTCAGGTACACGATTCCATGACAGGGCTATCGCGCTCCTTGCGTCGTTTTGTCCAGTCTCGGGAAGCTGAATCGCAACAGGCACTGACAAAGGCCATTAACCAGGCGCAACAGCTAGCCTTGAAACTCGCCCAACAGGGAGTGGAGGCACGGCGCCCCACGGGCATCGAACTGGAACTGACTACCAGGCAACCCCGCTCCCTATCCACCTGGGTGCTACACAACCCAATGGACTACCGTATTGACAGCGAAATACACCTTAACGAGCCTGGTGAGATTGACCTGGCGGCCATGCGACAGCGGATCCGAGAATCAGAAATAGACTGGGCGGAACTCACCGAAGCGATCGACCATGCGATTGAGAAAGACGGAAGGGCGTCGATAAGCGACGTGCTCACATTACACCCCGCCACCCAGGGCCTCGCCAGCATCGTGGGGCTGATAAAACTCGCCCACCAACACGGCAAACGTGCAGACGGAACCGAGCTGCTCACCTGGGAGAGCCCTACCGGAAAGAAGCTCCAGGCACGATACGCAACATATGAATTTACGGCCCCGATAGGACGCGGATAGATGGACAACAAACTTCACGAGACAGACACCGGCACACTCACCGGAGCTCAACGACGCGCCCTCGCTGAACTCATCCGCGGCCCTTACATCTCCCACCTGAACAAACCCGAAGTTTTCCAAACAGTGTCCGCCTCCCGTGAGGTGCTCGGCGAACAACTCGACAACCTCTTCCTCACGCTCATCGTTGATGACAACGCCGGAGTCGCCTACGTCAAAGCGTGGGATGAAAACGTCGCCGAACAACGAGCACTGCTGCGCACCATGTCCCTGACCTTCATGGATACCGTCCTCATCCTGCACCTACGCCGTGAACTGGTGACCACCAACCCGAACGAACGCACCATCGTTGATGAAACAGAAGTCTTCGAAGCGACCCTGCCGTACCAAGCTGCCGGAGGCACCGACCACAGCTCACGACGAAAAAAATTCGATGCCGCATGGAACAAAATGAAAAATAACTCCATCGTGATCAAAACCCCTACCGAAGGACGATTCGAAGTATCCCCAGTACTGCGCATCATCTTCTCCGCAGAAGAGACCGCCACCGTCACAAAATCCTTCGAAAAGCTCCTGGAGGAACACACATGATCACTGGCCAGTACCGCCTCGACACTATTCAAGTACACAACTGGGGCACCTTCGACGGATTGCACAATGTAAAGGTCGCGCGCGCCGGGTATCTCATCACCGGCCCTTCCGGCTCCGGAAAATCCACGCTCATCGACGCAGTATCCACCATCCTCGTACCGCCGGCCAAGCTCAAATTTAACGCCGCTGCAGACTCCGGAGGCAGTTCCGGACGAGACCTAGTCACCTATTGCCGGGGAGCTTGGCGCCGGGAGCACTCGGAAGAAGCAGACGAACTCACCCGCTCCTACCTGCGGCCCGGGGCCACCTGGTCTGGAGTGATGCTGCGCTACACTGACGGTGCCGGAAACACCGTCAGTGCCTGTCGGCTCATGTACCTTTCCACGAAGGTGCACGCTAACCAAGACATCGTCAATCTGTTTCTGTTGCTGCCACGGGAAGCCGAGATCCCGGAATTTGAGCAACTCGCAGTAGATGGGCTCAATATCACCACGGCGAAGAAAGAGTTTCCGGAAGCCCTAGCAGTACAACGCACCCACCCTCAGTTCGTCAGTGCGCTGCGCCGTCAGTTAGGCATTGCTGATGAAGGAGCCCTTGAACTATTACACCGCACCCAATCAGCAAAAACCCTCGGTGACCTGAACTATTTGATGCGCAACTTCATGCTGCCTGAGCCAGAAACTTTCAGCATTGCGCATCAGGCGGTAGAAAACTTCACTGAACTCCAAACGGCCTACGCCACCGTCGTTACCGCCCGCGAGCAGATCGATCAGTTAACCCCCATCCGAACCGCCGCCCAAGAACGAGAACAGCTCACCGCCCAGACTGCGGAAAGAGAAGCCGAAAAAGCAGGGCTGCCGGCCTTCGTGTACCAGCAGAAACAATCATTTGCCCAGGCAGAATTGGAACAATGCCAATCTGAACTCACCGCGACAGAGGCACTGCACTCATCCCTGGACAACAACATCGCTGCGCTGCAGACGGAACGTGATCGACTTTCTGCGTTGATCCATGGAGAAGAAAGCTCCGGGCTTGTCGCAGCAACTGCAGAACGTGACAAAGCTGCCGATCAACTGCGCATCATCAATCAGGCAGAAAACGACTTTGCAACACGCTTGGCAGACATTTCCGCTACAATGCCGGGCACAGTTGAGGAATTCACCAACCTTAGACTCCAGCTAGAAAATGACCTCCAGGACGTTGCCACCCAGAGTGAAAACAACCGCAGCAAGCTGCAAACCGTGTACGGTGACCTGCGAGAACTGCACAACGAGTGCGATAGTCGAATAACAGAACTGGAGGCAATCCGTAAGTTCCAGTCCACCATGGACTCGAAACTGCTCGACGTCAGAGCGATGATCGCTCGGATCACCGGCATCCGAGAAAAAGAGCTTCCCTTCGTGGCCGATCTGATCAAGATTAGCCCAGATCACCTGCGCTGGCAGGCAGTAGCAGAGCGGGTCATGGGCGGTTTTGCCCGCAAGCTGCTCGTCCCCGAAGAACACTATGAACAAGTGTCAGCTGCGGTTGAAGGGACGCATCTGGGAGCGAAGCTCCAGTACATCCGCTTCAACAACCAGCTGGAACACAGCAAGCCGTCCCCTTTTACCGCTCAATCGCTGGCGACAAAAATCGACGTGCAACCCGGGAAGTACCACGATTGGATTCAAGCGCAACTGTCGAAACAGTTTGACTACGTATGTTGCGAAACTCTCGACCAAATGCGTGAGGCACGTCGCGCAGTGACCGTCCATGGCCAGGTGAAGCATTCCCCCACGGAACATGTGAAAGATGATCGTTTCCGGATTGATGATCGCTCGCGGTGGGTGCTTTCTGGAAATGTGGACGATAAGATCGAGGAACTTCAGCGCATCATTTCGGTTGTGAAGCGAAGCATCTCCGTTAAAGAGCAAGAAGCAACCCGCATCCGTACCGCCTTGGATAAAGCCAGCAACCGAACTGCCACGGTGAAGCGACTGCTGGAAACTACAGATTTCGCGGGCATCGATGTAACTGCAGCACAGGCTGCGTTGGATAACGCCCAGCGGGTTGTTGATGAACTCACCGATGGCAACCAAACGCTCACTGCACTGAAAAAGCAACAAGCGAAAAACGAATCAGCTATTTCGGAAGCGCAACAGCAGTTGAGAAAGCACGACCAAACAATGGGGCAGCTGCTGTCGAAAATCGAGCAAGCCGAAAAGCAGCTCGCCAATGCTAGCGCCTGGCTCGCTGAAGCCCCTGAGCTCAATCAAGAAGTAGCAGAGCGCCTGAAGCAGCGTTGCGAAGCAATCGACCGGTCAATCCGAGCAGATAACATTGATCGGCTGCATGACACTGTGCTCAATAAGCTCAGCAATGAACTAGCCGCGTTGCATCAGCGCGCAACGCGCCAAGAGGGTGTCATGGTCACTGCCATGCAGCGTTACCTGGATAAATGGCCCCAGCGCGGTGGTGATCTTACCGCTGAGATCGCCTGGCAAGCAGACTTCCTCGCTGAATTGGAGCGTCTGGAATCTGACGATCTGCCCCGCTTTGAAGAACGGTTCCGGGAGATGCTTCAGGAACAAACCAACAAGCACTTGGGTAGATTGCGTCGTCTGATTAGGGAAGCCGCTTCTAAGACGCGGACCTCCATTCAGCTGATCAATGATTCTTTGGCAGCGGTGGATTTCTATCCGGGGACTCACTTGCAG
Organism: Corynebacterium sp. NPDC104732; assembly: GCF_055583565.1. Classification (NCBI taxonomy): domain Bacteria; kingdom Bacillati; phylum Actinomycetota; class Actinomycetes; order Mycobacteriales; family Corynebacteriaceae; genus Corynebacterium; species Corynebacterium sp. NPDC104732. The sequence goes on along the minus strand of NZ_JBVJNS010000003.1, from coordinate 19,859 downwards.
ATTGAGGTGCGTGATGCTCAACCGGCAATCGCTCGAGAATTCGTGACACTGCTTGACGAGGCCTTGGCCGGCAGCCTCACCGACCCGGATCGGGAAGAAAGCGAACGTCGGTTCCATAAGCTCAAAGCCGTCATTGAAGCCGTGCAACCATCTGATCGCACCACTGCCCGGGAGCGCCGACTGCGGCTGGATACCCGCGAGCACGTCAAGTTCCTGGGTGTTGAGTATGCCTCAGATGGTAGCCGGGGTGCAGTCTATGACTCTGCGGAGGGGCTCTCCGGCGGTCAGGCCCAGAAATTGTCCTCGTTCTGCCTGGCAGCAGCTCTGCGGTATCGGCTTACCGGAATGGGGCTCACCGCAACTCAAGCGAAGAAATCTACCGTGGTTGCTGGGGATGCGGTGTATCCGAAGTATGGCACGATCATCCTCGATGAAGCCTTCGACCGTGCAGATGCTGAATTTACCCGCGCCGCGATGGAAGCCTTCGGGCGCTTCGGCTTCCATATGATCCTGGCTACGCCCGAGAAACTTCTGCAGACCGTGCAGGACTACATTGGCGGTGTCCTCATGGTCGAATGTCCGGATCGTAAGCGTTCTCGCACCAGCGCGTTAGCAATTGAGGAGGCAGCTGATGAAGGCTCCTAGGGACGTCGTCACGCGTGCTGCCACATTTTATGAGCGCAACCATCGCGCCTGGTTGGGTGGCGAATTTGCGCCTCTGACGATCAGCCTGCAACCGCCGAGCGGTCGGGCAGCCGAGCTTGACGACGGCCAATCCACCAAAACCTGGTTGAAACAATGGTCCACAAGCACGATTCCGGTGCACCGGGAGCAGCGCAAACTGGGCTACTTAGGAACCTATGACCTGCCAATGCGTGTTGTTCTCGACAGTCCGGAAACAGCTGCTGCGGTCGCCGGGAAGTCGCAGCATTGGCAACGGATTAACGAACTGATGGACAGATTCACGGCCGAGCTTGGCGTGAGCGTACGCGCACCGCTGGTCGAAAAACTCAGCGCTTGGCAAGGGTGGAAAGATGCCACCGTGGAGCAATTCATCGACGTTATCCGGTGGTTCCGTAGTCACGACTCCCGCGAATACTACATTCGGGAACTGCCAATCCTCGGGGTGGATTCCAAATGGATTGATAGGAATCGCACGGTAGTGACTGCCGTCGTAGGAGAGTTACTTTTTCGGGAAAAACCCGTAATGATTCAGCTGCGCAGCCTCGATGACAGCCTTACAATTCATGGCCTGTCCCACCTCAGCTGCGAACCGCAAAACCTTGGTGTCCTGTCAGGCCAGCGCGTAGTTTTTGTAGAGAACTACATGACTTTTCTGGCGCTTCCTCCGATTGCCGGGGCCGTAGCCATTTATGGAGGTGGCTTGCAAGCGCACTCCATCGCAGCGCAACTACCTGGGCTAGCCGACAAGGAGATACTCTACTGGGGCGACATCGACACCCACGGTTTCTACATCTTGGACCTTGTGCGTCGTAAGCTACCGCACACCCGATCCGTACTGATGGATTTACACACAGCGCGGATACATGAACTGATGGCTGTGGAGGAACCAACACCGAAGCGCTTCCAACCACAACACCTTACCCCGGCGGAGGTCGAGACGCTGGAGTTTTTGCGGGAACGCTCCGCTACTAGTGCGCTCCGGATCGAACAGGAACGCATCTCCTTTGACCATGTCAACCGGGTGCTAGGGGCACTTTGACCCCCTAGCAAACCGCCAGCGGTTCCCGGTTGCCGTCGAGCAAGGTGATAGCCAGCTGGCGGCCGTGTACCGTGCAGGGTAGTGCCACCTCCCAGTGCTTTCCGCGGCGCTGCACAGTGGGCTGCTCGCCGAAGCTGATGTGCTCCCAGATATCGGCGGGCTTATCAAAAGGCACCGCTGTCGCACTCAGTACCGCGTCCTGGGTGCGCAGCTGAAATTCGGGACGGCTTAAGGCCTGGAAGTTAATAATCGCCGACATGAGACGTGGCAAGTCCTCGTCGGCGGCGGAGGTGCACACCGCAAACGGGAGGGCTTTATTCAGCATGGGAATATGCAGCGGATCCGTCAGCAGAAAAGGATCGACAAAGGTAAGGGTACTAATTTCAGGAATATTGGTAATCACGATTGCATAGATTAGTCAATCTTACGCGGGTTGTCGCATATTTAGGACGCTGGGGGTGGAAGCCCAACTACAGCGACACTTCGGCGAGTACCGCTCCGGACGGCTGCGCGCTACCGGCCATCGGCTCTTCCGTAACCATTACCTTCATGGTATCGCCGGGGAGTGGCATCCACACATCGTCGTGGGGTTCGGGGCCGATCACACCGGCCGATTCCATACTGCCGTCAGCCATGACGGCCCACACCTGGGCACCCATCCCGTCGCCTACGGCGGGGATACCGTCAACCATCGCGCCGCCTTTGCCCATCGACTGCGACACCACAATGTCAAGCTGTGCACCCATTGCATTCGCTTGGGATTGCCGCGCATCGCTGGCGGCCATGATGCTATCCATCTGCTGGTGTGACGACGTTTCAGTAGACAGCCACGTAAGCGACCCCACCAGCAGCGCGGAAACAGCAGCCAAGGTCAGTAGTGGCGCAGCCAGGCGCCTTCGCAGTGGCTTGACGACGCCCACTGCTTCCGACTCTTGTGGCTCCTGCGGGATCTGCGGAGTCTGCTGAATCTGCGCGAATATGTCCGCCTTGAGCGATTCGCTTGGTTTAAGTGGCGGCGCGGCCCGATTGAGGAGGTCTTCGATATCCTCCGGAAACTCAGGTCGGGTCATCGCACACCTCCTAGGGCTTTGTTGCTGCTCAGGGCATTTCTTAGTTTAGTGAGGCCATCACGAACGCGTGTTTTCGCGGTGCCGAGCGGCACACCAGTGGCTTGCGCTATTTCGGAGTGAGTCATTCCGCTGAAATATGCGAGCAGCACTGCGCTGCGGTGTGGCTCTCCAATAGAATCGACCAAGCTCCGAATCTGGTGTGCTTCCAGCTCCGCTACGGCTTCTTCGTCAGCGGGGGACCAGACGGTAACTTGCTTGACGTAATCGGCGGTATCGCGTCGTTTAGCTGCAATGTCGGAGCGGAGCCGGTCGATGGCCCGGGACCGCGCCAGCCTGAGCGCCCAGGAGCGGGCGCTGGACTTGGCCGGATCAAATGAAGCGGCGGTCCGCCACACCTCAATGAACACTTCCTGAGTGACCTCTTCAGCCTGTGGGCGATCCTGAATCACCTGGTACACCACACCCAAAATCTGGGGCGCAAGCTCGTCATAAAACTGGCTGAAAGCGTGCTCATCACCCTGGGCGACTTGAAGGAGCACACTTTCCAGATCCATAGCCAGAGAGTTTACAACGTGCGCGCGCAAAAGGTTACTTCATCATCGCAGTTTCGGACGGCATCATCCTCTCGGAGGACATCAGGGCGTCCTCGGATGGCTTCATCATTTCAGAAGTCATCATCTCGGAGGTCATCATCGAGTCCATTGGTTGCATCTTCTCGGAGGTCATCATGCCGGTAGGCTCCGGGCTCATCTTGGCGTCATCGGTGTTGTTGCAGGCTGCTGCACCGAGTGCCAGGGTGGCGCAAGCTGCGACCAAACCGAGCTTGGTGGCGGTAGTACGTGCAAACATAACTTTCTCCTTACGCGGTACGTGGCACAAGCGTGTTCTTGTGCGTCATGTAGTAGTTCGGAGGGGTGGTGTTGATCAGATTGGATCGGATGGAAAATTTTTTCTCCAATCCGATTGACCGGAGGTGTCGAACTACTGGGTGAGAAGAACATCAGGTGATTTGGAAAGGACTGGCCGTGTTTGAGTTAGCAGTAATTGGTGTGGTTGGCGGCCTGGTCACGGGCATTTCGCCGTGCATTTTGCCGGTGTTGCCGATTATTCTGACGGCGTCAGTGGGCAGGAAGCCAACGCATGTGGTTGGGGGACTGACGTTAAGTTTCGCGGTAATCACGCTGCTGGGCACCGCGGTGTTGGACGCGCTGGGGCTACCAAAGGATGTGCTGCGCTGGGTGGGGATCACCATGCTGGCGTTGGTCGGCGTGGGGATGATCGTGCCGCGGGTGGGGCAGTGGCTGGAGGCGCCGTTTTCGTTGATTCCGCGCCCCTCCGGTGTGCATAGCGGAGCGAAGGAAAAGGGTGGTTTTGTCCTCGGCCTGGCGTTGGGCGCGGTGTATGTGCCATGCGCAGGGCCAATCCTGGCGGCGATTAGCGTTGCTGGTGCCACGGGCGACATTGGGCCTTCCACCGTTGTGCTCACATTAGCGTTTGCCGTTGGCACCGCGCTGCCGTTGCTGGTGTTTGCCCTGGCTGGGGGCAAGATCGGTGAAAAGGTCGATGCGGTGCGTCGCCACTACCGTGCCATTGGTGTGTTGTTGGTGGCGTTTGCTGTGGCTCTGGCGTTGAACGCGCCGGAGAAGTTGCAGCGTGCGGTGCCGGACTGGACCGCAGGGGTGCAGCAGCAGCTGGGCAGCAATGACGTGGTTAAGGGCGCGTTGTCTCACGGCGGTGGGTCTCTCGCCGCCTGCCGAGGAGCTGACCCCGGCACATTGCACGACTGTGGCGCTGCCCCAGAACTGGCAGGCATCACGAACTGGCTCAATACCCCGGAACCGGTGACGCTCACGCAGGGGCAGGTGACGTTGGTGGACTTCTGGGCGTACGCCTGCATCAACTGCCAGCGCGCCGGGGAACACATCACAAAGCTTTACGACGCCTACGCCCCTGCCGGATTACAAGTAGTGGGGGTGCACGCGCCGGAGTACGGGTTCGAGCACGAGACCGCGAACGTGCAAGCTGCCGCCGAGCGAGAAGGGATCCATTACCCAATCGCGCAGGATAACGACTTTGTGACCTGGAAGAACTTTGACAACCGCTACTGGCCAGCACGCTATCTGGTGGATGCCCAAGGCAATGTACGACATATCCACGAAGGGGAGGGCGCGTACGCGGAGACCGAGCAGCTGATCCGCGAGCTGCTGCGCCAGGCTAACCCGAACGTGCAACTGCCGGAACCGGTAGAACACGGCGTCACTGAGTTAACGCAGCACCGTAACCCGGAAACATACTTCGGGCATCAGCGGGCGCGTTACTACACCAATCCCAACTACTCCCAAGGCACGCAGGAGTTTCAGGCAGTCACCCCGGACGTGGGCTTTTATACCCTCAATGGGCAGTGGACCATCAACGACGACCACATCGTTCCCGGTCCTGGGGCCTGGGTGGAAGTAGCTGTGCACGCGGCCCATGTGCAGGCTGTGGTGTCAGGGACGGGGAAGATCACCGCACAGCTGCCGGATGGTTCGCAGCGCAGCTTCCCCGTCCAAGACGGCACCATTGATGTGCTGCGCCAGCAAGCACCCATCGACGGGATCATCAAACTGATCCCTGATGAAGGTACCAGGCTGTATTCCCTCACCTTCGGATAGCGCTAACTGCGTGCCAGCGCCTCACCAACTCGCTTGCCGGAGTGAATACAACCGCCGAGGAACGTCCCTTCCAGTGCGTTCTTGCCGTGCATGCCGCCTCCGCCGAATCCGGATGCTTCGCCACAGGCGTAAAGCCCAGGGAGCACATCACCGGAGGCGGTGAAGCACCTGCCGGAGAGGTCAGTTTCAATACCACCGAGCGTCTTGCGGGTAAGTACTTGCAGGCGCACCGCGATGAGCGGGCCATGGGACGGATCCAGGATTCGCCCTGGTGGGGCGCAGCGCACGATCTTATCGCCCAAGAACCCGCGGGCGGTGCGAATGTAGTTCACTTGGATGTCCTTGGAGAAGGGGTTGGCGAGCTGGGAGTCCCGATCTTCCAGCGTTTTACGTAAATCCGACAGCGAGACCGGCACAGGGGCAAGCTCATTCATCCCCGCCACCAACTCTTCCAAGGAATCAGCGACCACCCAGTCCACGCCGTTATCCATGAAGGCTTTGACCGCCACGTGCGTCCCTGGCGTGACTTTCCCGGCCAGCTTTCGGAAGGACTTATCCGTCAGATCCGGATTCTGCTCCGAACCGGAGAAGATAAATTCCTTATCGGCAATCGCCTGGTTGAGGATGAACCAAGAATAGCCATGACCAGTGCGGCCGATATGAGAAAGCGCCGCGAGGTTATCGGAGCCGGGGAATAGGTGCGTCGGCAAGCGCTTGCCTTCGGCGTCGAGCCACACCGACGACGGCCCCGGAATAATCCTAATGCCGTGACCAGGCCAGATCGGGTCCCAGTTGATCATGCCTTCCGGGTAGTGCCACATGCGGTCCGTGTTGATCAGTCGCGCGCCAGCAGCGGCCGCAACATCAATGCCCCGGCCATCCACGTGCGCCGGCACCCCGGTAACCACGTCCTCAGGGCAGGGGCCCCAGCGATCAGACGGCCACATCTGGCGAACCTTTTCCAGGTTTCCACCAATGCCACCGGTGGCAATGACGACGGCGTCGCCACGGAGTTCAAACTTTTTCACCACGTCCGAGGGGGAAGCTGCGCCGCGGTTCAGGTCATCACAGGGAACCAGGACGTCGCCACGTACGCCCACCACTGCGCCTTCTTCCACGATCAGCGAGGTAACGCGGTGGCGGAAATGGAACTCCACCCGGCCTTGCTGCTCCATTTTCTCCAGCGGTTCTCGGAACACCCGCACCACCTCCGGGCCGGTACCCCAGGTGAGGTGGAAGCGGGGAACGGAGTTGCCGTGGCCGGAGGCATCGCCGGAGCCACGCTCTGCCCAGCCGATGGTCGGCAGCACGTTTAGGCCCAGTTCCCGCAGGTAGGAGCGTTTCTCTGTGGCTGCGAAATGCACGTACTCGCGGCCCCATTGGCGCGGCCAATGGTCATGGGGTGCATTGTCGTACTGGGCGGAGTTCTCCCAGTCGCGCCAGGCGAGCTCCTCGGAGTCATGCACCCGCATGAGCTTTTGTTCGGGGGAGCTCACATAAAACAGTCCGCCCAGTGACCAAAATGCTTGTCCGCCCAGGTTGGCGCGGTTTTCCTGATCCAGGAAAACAACATGTTTCCCGCCCTTGGCAGCCTCAAAACCAGCGACCAGCCCGGCCAAGCCGGTGCCTACGATAATGACTGTTTCCATGGCACAAGTGTAGTGACCTCACCCTGATTCTCGCGCTCCGCGAGGGGAAAAATCTTTTAAGCTATCAACCATGTGGCAACCATCTGACAAGTGGCAACGACGACACACCCAAGACCATGCCTATCGCATCGTGGTGCACGTACCCGCGCTTACCGACGCCGCCTGGGAGCGACTCCGGACTGAAAACGAAGCCTCGGACGACCGCATCGATTTCGGCGGGGTGTATCTGGAACGCCTCACGGGAACCGAAGTAGCGGCGGTCAGTGGCGGTGAGGACGCCTTTGACTCCCTCGATTACGCATTAAATGACATGTTGCGTGGGGCAGCAGGCGACTTCACCGTGGTGACCGAAGAAGTACTGGACTAAGCTCTAGGATTCGCCTAGCTGCTGGATCAGTTCGCGTCCGTTGGCCCCTTGGATCCACGGCACGGGGGAGCTAGCGGTGGAGCTTTCGATGGGCGTCGCGGAACCGTGGGCGAGGACATGTTCGCCTGGGGTGAGCTGACGGATCGCGACGAGCGTAATCCGATCGGGGTGCTCTGCCACAAGGTTGCCGTAGGTGAGCGGGTCATGCTGCCCGTCATCGCCGACGAGGATCCAGTGGATGTCAGGAAAATCAATGATGAGGTTCCGCAGCTGCACTTTCTTGTGCTCTTGCCCGCTTCTGAACAGGCCGGTGGGGGTGGGACCCCAGTCAGTGAGCAGCAGTGGGCCACGTGGGAAACCGTGGTCGGCGAAGAATTTCACCAGGGCAGGGAAGGTGTTCCAGGCGCCGGTGGAGAGGTAAAACACGGGGAGGTCCGGCCCGAACTTTTCCCGGAGCGCCTCGTAGAAGGAGGCCATCCCGTCGACTGGTTTGCGGGCATTGGTGCGCAAGAACCAGGAATTGTACGCGGCGATGAGGGCGCGGGGCAGCATGGTCACCATGACGGTGTCATCAATGTCGGATACCAGCCCGTACTTCACCCCGGGTTGGAGGACGAGGACGTCGCAGGCGACTGATTGGCCACCTTCGACGTCGATATGCACCTGCTGCCAGCCCGGGGCGAGCCCGTGGTCGCGAATGGGCACGTCAATATAACCGTTGGTGCTGGTACGGGCCTTCACTACCTGGCGGCCGGCGCGGATCGTGACGGGGTGATCGGGTACCTGCAAGGTGAAAAACTGCCGAAAGCCTCGCTCCGCCGCAACCTTGATCGGGCGCGGGTTGCGCATCAGCACCCGCGCGAGCACGCGGATGCGATCGGCGTCACCGTAGCCAAAGTAGCTCTCTAACTCCGGTGTCCAACCGGCTTTTGCTGCTTGTTTGCCACCCACGCTGTTGATCGTGTTTTCAATCGCGCGCGCAATGTCAGCAATACCCATGCGCCCCAGGGTAGCGCTTAGCTGCGAGTGTGGCAGCCAAGGGTCGCTTCTCGACGCAGCGCCGCCGTCGCTATTTCCTTCGCAATGGTCACCGCCGCCGCATCCGGCAGCTGGCTTAGGGAGTCCAGAGCGCTAAGTAGGCCCTCGCGGGTGCGGATAATCCCCACGCCTGCGGTCATGGTGCTGCGCAGTTGGCGCCATTGGGCGTCGGTAAGCTGCGCTCGGGCGGTGGTGTTCTGACGGGGTGTGCCGCTGAACCCACCGCGGTGAACGTCCTCGGCAACTCGCTTGCCTACTACAAGCCCCTCAAGCAGGGAATTCGATGCTAGCCGGTTTGCCCCGTGCAACCCGGTGCAGGCGCATTCGCCAGCTGCATACAGTCCTTGGACTGTGGTGCGCCCGTGCGAATCCGTCGCGATCCCACCACAGGTGTAGTGCGCCGCTGGCCGAACAGGTAGTAGATCCCGTGCTGGATCCAGACCGATCGTGGCCGCACCTCGGGTGACATTGGGGAACCGTTCCTTCACATTGCGGATATCGCGGGCATCCAGGAAGGCCTCCCGGCCGTAGATCGCGCGAGCAACCACATCGCGCGACGCCAAGTCATTGTCCGTCAGCCGGTTTCCTTGCGCATCCACCAGGTGGGCTCCCTCTCCCCGCAGCGCTTCCGTGAGCAGGGGCTTTTGCCCGGATCCGGGGATGTCAAGCACAGTTGGATGGAACTGGATAAACTCCATGTCTTTCAGTTCAGCACCGGCGTCCTTAGCCAGAGCCATGCCTTCGCCGTGCGCGCCGGGCGGTGCGGTGGTGGCCTCAAACAATTGCCCGCACCCACCGGTGGCAACCAGCACGTTCCTCGCCTCAATGGGGCCTTGGTCCGTGAGCACTCCGGTGGGAGTGATGGCGCGGGCCTGTGCTGTGATGACCTGCGCGGTTGTCGCGGTGATGAGGGCACGTTCGATTTCTGCGCCCGTGGCATCGCCGTTGGCGTGAATGATGCGTCGTCGAGAATGCCCGCCTTCCAACGTTCGATTAAACACTCCATCGACCTGGTCAAACTGGGCACCGTGCCGGATGAGCCACTCCACGGCATCCGCACCACCAGCGATGATGTCCTGGGTGTGCATGACATCGTTATGGTGTGCCCCGGCTGTGATGGTGTCCTCGGCGTGGAGCGAGGCGGAATCGTCGGTGGTAGTGTCGGGCAACCCCACGACCGCCAGGCCACCTTGGGCGAAGTGGGTAGCCGCGCCGGGGAAGCGCGGCCCGGACTTGTCGATGATCACTGGGGTCAGTCCGAGTTCCACAGCACGCAGAGCTGCGGAAAGGCCGGCAATGCCACCGCCGATGATCGCAAGGTCGAATTCCATAGGGAAAGGGTACGCCTCGGGGTGGCGGTGACCAGCATCGGGTTAGGTCACCTCGGAGATTGGTACGTCCTCCTTTCGGGCCCAGTCGAGAATTTCGGTGACGGTGGCGCTCGATAGCCAGCCCAGGCGGCCTTCCATCCGGCTGGCGAAGTGCGGTTCGAGGGCAGCGACGGCCACCCACCCATCTTTCGCCTGGTAGAGGCCGTAGTTGTCCACGCCACCGTTGAGGAGGCCTCCGGGGGCAGTGACGCCGTAGCGCAGCGGGGTGGCGGCGTCGAGGGCGGCTTGTTTTAGTCCGATGCGGGTGTGCGAGCCGCGACCGGTGCGGGCCTTTTCGAGCAGCATGGCGAGCGCAGCGGAGACGGCCTGTTCGGCGCCCATGAGGTCTCCGAGCAGTACTTTTGGCATGTGCGGTGGGGTGAGGGTGCCGGCTTCGGCTTGGTAGGTGAGGTCATGGCCGGGGTGTTCCGGGTCGTCCACGTCGCCGACGATGTCCACGTGGCACAGGTGGGAGAGGTCGATGGTGTCCAGCCCCATGCGGGTGAGGGCAGAGGGGCGGTGGGAGGTGATGAGGACGTCCGCGCTTGCTAAGAGTTCGCCCAGCTTAGCGACGCCGTCGGCTGTTTTCAGGTCCAGGGTGAGCAGATCGTAGTGGCTGGAGAGCTCGGCGAACCATTCTGGGGCGATTTGCCGAAACGGGTCGCCTCCTGGTGGTTCGATACTGGTGACGTGGGCACCGAGCTGGGAGAGTCGGGCTGCAGCCCAGGGGCCGGGGAGGTTGACGGCGAGGTTGATGACGGTGGTGTGAATAAGTGGTTGCATAGGGCGAGCTTACCCACTTTAGTGTGGTGCATGGCACACTATGAGTTATGTATTTTTACGAGCCAACGAAAGATATTGGGCTGCCCTATTCTCCGGTGAATGCGATCATTGCGCCCCGGCCGATCGGGTGGATCGGGTCCCAGGACGGTGATGGCGTAGCGAACCTGGCGCCGTATTCCTTTTTCAATGTGTTTAACCGGCGCCCGCCGATCATTGGGTTTTCCACGATTGGTTACAAGGACTCCATCCGCAATATTGAGGCCACCGGCGAGTTTACGTGGAACTTGGTGGATGAATCGTTGGTGGATGCGATGAACCAGTCGTCGGCACGCGTGCCGGCGGAGGTGGATGAATTTGAGCTGGCAGGTTTGGATAAGCGTCGGGGCAGGATCGTGGCGGCTCCGCTGGTGGATAGGGCGCGGGCTGCGTTCGAGTGTCGGTTGTCGCAGGTGCTGCGTTTGACGACCGCGGATCAGGCGGAGCTGGATACCTGGTTGGTGCTCGGTGAGGTCGTCGGCGTACACATTGATGATGAGCTGCTGGAGGAGGGGTTGTTTAACACGGAAAATGCCCGGCCGGTTGCCCGTGGTGGTGGCCCGGCGACCTATTTCGAGCTGGGGGAGAGCTTCGAACTTTTCGGCCCTTAGGTTGACACACCCCTCCTTAGGAAATTAGGTTAGCCTTACCTGATTGTTTGAGGAGTGTCATGAACAAAGCCATTCGGAGCCAGGCCTGCCGCATACTCGCCGGAGCGGGCGTCATGTCCATGACGCCCTACCACGTTGACCCCGGACTGAAAATAGACATCACGGCACATGGCCTCGACGTGCGCGGAAACCTCGTGGTCAGCTGCCTTGCCAACGAAGTCCTTTACTTCGAGGACATGGATGTGCGCATCGACGCCATCCTCAAGGCCCCCGAGTACGCCGTCGATGTAATTTCCGCCAGCATGCACGGCATCGGCGAGATCGAATGGATGGAGTTCGTCGGCCCGTTCCGCATGGGCCATGTTCACCTGGACCGCGTGTACATGCACCAATGCGCGCGCCCCACCGCCTTCGACGTGGTCGACCTCGTCCCGCAGGCGCTTGACCTGCCGGAAGTATGCATAGATACGCTGGGGGCGCGCGAAGTAGTCGGGGAATTCACGGAGCAGCAACTGCGCGGACTTATCGACGCCGCCTGCTCCGAAACCCTGCACCGCAGCAGCGCTCTTATCAGTGAACTAAACGGCAGAGTCAGTCGCTGGGATGCCACCCACGTGGTGGATGTCTCCGAATTTGGCATCACCTTGTTCCACACCTCACGATGCGGGCTCATCTCGGCATTCATCGCCTTCGAACAGCCGGCGAATACCCTGGATGAGCTGAGGGAACGGTTGAGCCGGGTAGTGGCTATTTCCGTGTCTTGAGTCCTGGTAGTTTGCCCCGGATACGCTGGGGATTTACCGCGCAGCGCGAAGTTGTAGACATGACTGCAATATACTTTCCGCTATGCATAAACTCTTGGACGTCATCTCCGCCATCGCGCGATTCTATATGGCGTATGTGTGGATTCATGCCGGGACCGCGAAGCTCGGCAAACACATGGAGATGACACAGGCCATCACTGCCTACCAAATCTTCACCCCGGAATGGTCAGGGTACCTCGCCCAATTGATCGGACCACTCGAGATTGCCGGTGGCGTCTTCCTGCTGCTGGGCTTGTTCCTGCGCAGCGCCGCCAAAGTCTCCTCCGTGGTGCTCGTGCTCTTCATGATCGGCATTGCCCAAGCATGGGCCCGGGGCCTCGCCATCGACTGTGGCTGCTTCAACGTAGACGGCATTAGCGACGCACAAACCATGGATTACGTCAAAACTCTCGCCCGCGACGCCGGCTACCTCTTCCTCACCGGATGGACCATCTGGCGACCCTTCCGCAGGTTTGCGTTGTACGCGGGGTAGCTTCAGGGTTTGTGGCGAATTTGCCCCATGTTAGGAAAACCGGGCAGAGCGCGACCTGGCGTTTTACTGTAGCAGGTTGTCTAACGTGGGGCAGATTATGAGCGGTGGGCAAGAATCCGTTCCAAACGAGCGGTCAACGCGTTCGGATCTCTGAGTTGTTCCTTAGTTATTCGGAATGACAGCCAACCCTGGAGCGCTAGAAGCTGGTCAACCCGTTTATCGTGTGCGATTTGTTTTGGAGTGTTGTGATGCTCGCCGTCATAGAACACTGCAACTTTGTGCCGTTCACTAGCAAAATCTGCTTTGGTGAATCGCCAACCCTTTTCGTCCAGGAACTCGTTTTGCGGGGTCCAATTGGCAAGACCCCGAATCATTAGTCGGGACACGGTTTCCGCGGGAGAATCAGATCTATCGCAGCTCAATGACCACAGTTGTTGTAGGAGCGAGCGGGGGAACCTACCAAATGAGATGGCCAGCATTTCACTCAGACTCACCTGAGTCACCTTACGAAAAGCATTTATTACCTGCACAGACATCACTTCTTGAGGCGTCATAGCTGGGACGTGTGGGGTCCACCATTGGTGGCGCCCTTGTCGAATATCGATGAGGCAATCTAGTAACGCACGATCCGCTTGAAGAAAGCGCGCTCGTGGACGATGTTGGCGCCAGACTTTGATTCCTAATTCCAAGTGGCATGCCCGTTGCTTTAGAGCAGGATCACATGTGAGTGATTTCGACCTCACATGCAGGTGAACAGGGGCATTGTGCTGGAAGTAATTGATTCCAAGTAATGTGGCGGCTGCCCAACCACCTAAAACTGAGCTGGGGAAACGAATCTGTGAGGCGTATGCCCTCGTCAAAAGGGGCAGTTCTGAGGGGCCACCAGGTGGAAAGTCGGTTTCCGGTAGATATACCCCACGGGTCACTCGGACGTAATTCCAGCGAAACTCGGTGGGAGTGACGCCTTGGTGCAGGATTTGGGCTTTGGTTTTAGGTAAAGGGTTCATACTTAGTTAGACTGCTGAACCCTCTCGAATGGTTGCATCCAGTAGAGATTATCCAGAATTTGCCCCATGTTAGGAAAATCTGCGCAACGTGAACTGGGGTTTTGTGGTCACCCCCTACCTAACATGGGGCAAATTATGGCACCGTCCCTGGGTTATCTTGCCGCCAAAGTTTCCCGCACCTGTGGTACCACTTCCGTAGCGAGGAGCCGGAGGCATTCCATGGCGGATTCGTGATTGTATGAACCACAGTTGTAGCGCAAAATAATGCGGCTGAGCCCAAGGTGCTCAACTACCGTGGCGATCTTTTCGGCAACAGATGCTGAAGATCCGAAGAAACCAGCGTCATGGTCGATCGGTCCAAACGGCTGTGAGTCAAGCTCCTGTTCTGTGTTAGCGACAAACCCCGGGACAAGTAAACCGAGGGGCAAACTTTCCTGCCCAAAACGGGAGATCGCTGCGTGATACATGTCCACAAAGGGTTTCCAATCGAGGGGACTACCACTGTTTACCCGGAGAAGTAGTGGGCAATTGTACTGGGCTGCCTGGAGGATAGCGTCAGAGCGACCCGCAACCTCGATCCACGTGGCGTGGTGTGGACTGCTACCAGTGAAGTCGTTCCAGGCCGCCAGGTGGTGATTGAACTTGGTCTTTGTAGATTCTACGGTGGCGCGTTCCTGGTCACGGTTGATCACCACCTCGATGCGGTTACCGGTGATCTGCTGTAGGTCGTTTCGTTGCGCGTTACGAGTGTTCAAGTCAGTGCGTTCGATGTCGCTAATGGAAGCAGCAAGTGTGATGTCGCTAGTGGCCCCGGCAAGCTGATGTAGCAAATCGGCGAGGTCCATCCCCAACATGTCCACAGCGAAGTCCTCGCTGAAACCAAAAACATCAAGGCCAAGCTGATCGGCAAGGACCGCTTGTTCGATGAGATTATCGCGTAGGGCGCCGACGGGCGGTGCGGAGAAACTGGGCGAACGGAAGAACGATACGCCAAACTCTAAAGAGGTAGAAGAAGCTTGCGAGAAAGGCATATGAACCTACTTAATTACAACAAACGGTAAGTATTATTATATATCGAAATGGAGAGTGAGAAAGCAAAAGATCTAAGTAACGAACAAAGCATAAAACCCCCGAAAGTCGGGGGTTGCAAATAGTCGGAATTAGCCTACTGCCCAGAGCACGTCGCCCTTGTGGTCATTCATGTAGCGACCCCACGGCTGCCAGGTGTGCAAGCCAGCACCGAAGTGGCGGTTTACATGAAGGCCCTGGTTACGGACTTTGTTTGTGAAGGATTCGGTGGACATATTGATCAACGTCTCGCCGTGAATAGCGATGGCATTTGCTCCCAGAGGGCCAGGGTAGGTCTCGCCGGCGCCAGGCAAGGAATTGCCGGACCACACGTGAACGTCGACACCGCCGTCGCGAAGCCGTGCAGCGTTGGCCACTGGGTCAGCGTGCAAGGCGCGTGCGCTCGCCTCCACCGGGTTCCAGCTCCACCAATCCCAAATGAACGCGCCCGAGTTGATGAGCATGGCCACACTAAAGCCTGCGATCATGCCCACGTGGGTCGCCATCGCTGGGTCGATGAAGCCGGAAATCGCATGCGCTTGACGGAACTGATCGGGGTGATGCGCCGCCAACGTCAGCGCCGGGATCGCGCCCATGGATACACCTGCGATTGCGTTACGCTGCGGAGATACGCCGAAGTGCTGCTGTAGGTAGCCGGGAAGTTCGTAGGCGAGGAACGTCTCCCACATCGGGCGCTGCGGCTCGGAGCTGAGGCTGCTCGTGGCCGGCGCAGCCCAGTCGGAATAGAACTGACCAGCACCACCGGCAGGCATGACCAGAGTGACATTCTCATTCACATAGTCCGCTGGGGTAGTGGAGTGGGAGGCCCAGTTGGAATCGCGCTCGCCAACCTGTGCGCCGTCGAGCAGGTAGAGGCCACCGTTGCCACCAGCGCTCGCCGCCTGAATGAACACCAGCATGTTGCGACCGTTGGACGCAGACCACACTTCGCAGGCCTGGATGAAGTTACCTTGCGGAGCCCACGAACAGCCCGGTCGGAGCCACCCACGGTTATCGGCCTGCGCGGTAGGGGCCAACGCGAGCGCAAGCGCGAGAGTGGTAATGGCCGCGACAATAATGCGCGCCCACATGTTACGTGAGTGGCTGATGTTACTGGTGTGCATGCTAGTAAGAATATCCTACGGTCCGGGAATTGCAAGAAGATCCTTGCAATAGTTTTAATGGCGAAAATGAATCAGTATTTACAGTAGCTTTCCGGACTCGATTTGGGAACAATTGGCACCCTCGAGTGAATCATGTCCCATTTTTGCTAATGCTTGCTGCCGTAGTGCTAGGGGCATTGCTGGAGCTAGATTTCCACTTCGGTTTTGTCAGGCGTGATGAATGCCACGTTTAAGGTGATGCAACATATTATGGAATGTGAATTAGATCACTTTAGGGGTGTCTGTCGTATAATTTAGGGGGTATCTAAGTGGCGACATGGTTGTTACCTACTAGTCCGTAAGCTATAAAAGATAATAACTGTACCTTAATGATCTATTGGCAACGCTCAGCTTTTGTTGGTGGATCTGGAACAATGGGGCGGTTTGACTTTTGCACTCGCTCGCTTTGGGCGACGAAGATAACTGAAAGATTGGAAATGTAATGACCCTTGCGCGTTTAAGGTCGCAAAAATTGAGGGGGGGGGGCGTCTTTGCGATTCTTGCAACGATCGGTCTTATCTTCTCATTGCTGGTGTGGTTCCCTAGTGTGGCACATGGGCAAACCTGTGGTGGAGAATACAGCAATTTAACCTGGAGGACTGGTAGTCCAGGGGTGACAAACGGAGTTTATAACGACTCAGGTGCGAGAGCTGAGGCTCAGTTTGATTGGTCTGTTTCTAGTGCATCAAAAGAGGGCGATACCTTCTCCATCACGTTGCCTAATGAGCTTGTGACAGTAGGCACTGGTGAGCTTCGTCTCCTAGATGAAGGTGGTAATCATGTTGCTACCGCCAACATTGAAGCAGGCAAAAAAGAGGTGGTTTTCACTCTAACGGATTATGTGGATACTCACTTCTCAGTGAAGGGACAGGCGTATTTTACTGTCGAATGGGATCGCAATGCTCCAGGTTTGAGTAAAGACGGATTTGGTAGCAACGAACAGCCAGGATCACTCAACTTCAGTGGGTGCGGTAGTGGCGCCCTACTGGGTGTGTATCCGCCGGATGGCCCCGGAGGAGTCACCCATATCAACTCTAAGAATGGAAACTACTACGGAGAATCCATTCAAGTAGACGGCAAAACCGCACACCTTGTTACGTGGAACATCGCGGTTGCGAGTGACAGTGGAACAAATGATTTCACCGTCACGGATACGGCACCTGAAGGATATAAGTTTGCGTGCTCCGGTAAGTACAGCAATGGGTATGCGCCGGTAGTAGTTGATGCCGTCCGCACCGAAGGTGTTATTCCTGATCGCCACTATGTGGTAGACGGCGCGGGCCGTACTGCCAGCGGGTCTAGCAATCTTACGGATGTTACGAGCGAGGAAGTTCCTTTCGGTTACGGCTACGATATTAACTGCACTGAAAAAGAACTTAGCGTTCGGTTCCCATATGGTGTCGACCCATCAACAGGACCTCGAATCACCATCACTACCTTTACCGATACGCTGCCACAACCTGGAAGCAAGGTGGTTAACACTGCCAATGTGAACGGAAAAACCGTCTCCGGTGAAGTGGTCATTCCGTCCGCTGGTGGCTGGGGAGAAGGCAAGCTTGGAGGCTTTGCTCTCCGTAAGATTGCCACTGGCTTAGAATCTAACCCTGATAAGCAGTACAACTTTGAGTGGAAATGCACACACGCTACTAAACCTGAGAAAAAGGGCACAAAAAACCTGAAGACAGGGGAGGATTTCCACATTGCGGACGTGGAAAAGGGTTACACCTGTGAAATTTCAGAACAAGATGCTTCTGTAACCGGACAAAACCTCAGCACTACTTGGCTCGTCGACGGTAAAGAAGCCGAAGCTCCGGTTAAGTTCGATGTGCGCGAACAGGGCACTGAGGCTGTCATTATCGATGTGAAGAATGCGTACACCTCTAAACCAGAGGTGGGTGGGTTCAAGATCGTGAAGACCGTCAAGGGGCTGCCCGCGGATGCACCAGCTAAGGACTACTCCTTTAGCTACGAATGCGCCAAAAATGGGGCTGAAGTGAAAACGGGCACTGCTACGATTTCTGGTGCCGGAGCAACTGAGATCAAGGATATTCCTGCAGGCGCACAGTGTACGGTTACTGAAGATTCCAAGAGCGCAGCTGTACCCGGATACTCACTGGTCATCGATTCGTTGAAGCCGGTTACTATCAGTGCTGACGCAACCCAGGTTGTTGAGGTGAACAACATCTACACCAAGCAAACGGGATCTTTCAGCATTGAGAAACAACTCATCGACAAAGACGGTGTTGCCGCAGGAAAGAAATTCACCTTCGACTACACCTGTACAAATGACGCTTTGAATGAAACCAAGACTGGGACTGTGGGACCGATTGGTGCAGGGGAAACGGGCACAGTTACTGATATCGCTGCGGGATCGGTGTGTACGTTCACTGAGCAAAATGCAAACATCGACGGTGCAGACCTCAAGACTTCTGGACTTGATTCGGTAACTATCGTGGACAACGGCACGTCTAAGGTCACTGTCACCAATGAGTACTCTGCGTGGCTTGCATCATTGAAGGTGAACAAGGAAATCACCGGAAGCAACGTGAAAACGCTGCAGGATAAGCTTTTCGAAGTTAACTACACGTGCAATCTCGATAATTACTCCAAGAAAGGCACTGTGCAGGTATCTGCCAACCAGCCAGCTCTAATCGAAGGTATCCGCTCTGGGGCTACCTGTGTCCTTGAAGAAAACACAGATAAGGCAAAGGTTGATGGTTACAACTTTGAAGTAGATGAATCCACGGTGACGGTAAACACCAAGATTGGTGGTAAAGATACAGTCGCAAGCGCCACGCTGAAGAACCACTACAGTGTTCCCCCAACTCCGACGGAGACGGTCACCCCAACCCCGACGGAGACGGTCACCCCAACCCCGACGGAGACGGTCACCCCAACCCCGACGGAGACGGTCACCCCAACCCCGACGGAGACGACTACTAGTTCCGTTCCACCTGTGACTGTAACGACAACGACCACGCGACCTGGAGGAATTCCGATTATTGTTCCAATCGTCCCAGGATCTAGCTCCTCTGGATCGAGCGACCGTGGTCTTAGTAGTGGTGGTAACTCGAGCACGGTGGTAAAACCAACTACAAGCATGTCGCAGCCTCCAACGGGCCGCAAGGAAGCGCCGCGTAGTGGCAAGCAACTTGCTCAAACCGGTGCCCAGGTAGGCGGAGTCATTGCTTTTGGTGCGGTAATCCTACTTGTTGGTTTGGCACTAGTTAAGCGAGGCCGCCAGCAGTAATAGTTCCGGCAACGAACTCGTAAGTGGTAAGGAGACCGGGTGGTGTAAGCTGCCCGGTCTTTTTGCATGTTTCCATCCGACGCCCCTACGTAACCCGCGCTAGGCTGGCGCCATGGAACAGATGCGCACCCCGAACGAGGCTGTCGACCGGCTCATTTCTCTCTATGACCAGGCCACCGCGCGTGGTATCGAACTTCTCCAGCACGATACTGCTGAGGGGTACGAGCAGGTGGTGTACCCCAAACTGGTTATTGAGGTAACCGAGTGGCGTCCTATTGATAGGACTGAGCCGTTCGGGTACGTCGATAAGCCTGGGCGTTATGCGGCGACCCTGTCCCGCCCGCGACTCATGCGCGCCTACCTGCTGGAACAGCTCGAGCGCCTTGCCAGCAACTACCCATGTCGCATCTACGTCGGCCCATCCGACGAACAAATCCCACCCGAATACATTGACGACGCGCCCGAGGTGGAGCGCTCCCCGTCCTCGTGCCTGCCTCGTCCCTCGCTCGATGCTGTCGACGATGCCATTATCGACGGCGAATGGTCTGCATTCCATGGCCCGGAGCTGCCGCTGTTCCACTTCACCGCGCAACGTTTTGACATCGCCTGCAAACGTATCGAGCACTACACGGGGCTGCCCATCGATACGGTGCAGAAATTCATCCTGTTCACTAACTACGAGATGCACACTACGGAATTCATCCGTTTCGGTAAGGCAGCGGGTGGCAGGTACACCTCGTTGAAAGTGCCGCGCGACGGCGTCCAAATGCCCCG